>DATKJG010000290.1:0-7634 GCA_035543215.1 Phycisphaerales bacterium
ACCTCATGGAGAAGGGCGTGACTCCGGCGATGTTCAATTCGTACGGCTCGCGCCGCGGCAACGACAGCGTGATGACGCGTGGCACGTACGCCAACATTCGCGAGAAGAATCAACTCGCGCCGGGCACCGAAGGCGGCGTGACCACCGACTTCAACGACGGCAAGGTCAAGCCGATCTACGACGCCAGCGTCAACTACATCGCGAAGAAGATCCCGCTGATCGTGCTCGCCGGCAAGGACTACGGCATGGGCTCATCGCGGGACTGGGCGGCCAAGGGCGTGTTCCTGCTAGGCGTGAAGGCGGCGATCGCTGAGAGTTTCGAGCGCATTCACCGGTCGAACCTCGTTGGCATGGGCGTGCTGCCGCTGACGTACAAGGAAGGTCAGACCGCGGCGTCGCTGGGCCTCGACGGCACGGAAGTCTTCGATATCGACGTGCCGAATGACGTCAAGCCCAAGCAGGAGATCAAGGTCGCCGCGAAGAAAGCGGATGGCAAGACAATCTCGTTCACGGCGACCTGCCGCATCGACACGCCCGTGGAAGTTGACTACTACCGCAACGGCGGCATCCTGCAGACTGTCCTGCGCAAGATGGCGAAGTCGTGAGCAGGTCCTAGGCCACTGCATCGTGCGGTGACTCAGCGACGATCTCGAACAACGATTCCACCTGCGCGTGCTTGAGCGCCTGCATCACACGTGGCTGCGGGGCTGCGATCGTGACCTTGCCGCCGTGCGCCGCCAGGCCGCGCCGCAGCGAGACCAGTTGGCCGATTCCAAGGCTTGAGATGAATGTCAGGCCTGCAAGATCGACCATGACGTAAGCGGGCCGGCTGGCCGCGATCGGCAGCAGTGCGTTGGAGAGCACGTCGGCGGCCGCGAGGTCGGCGTCGCCGCGCATCGTCACGATGGTGACATCTTCGTTCCGGGCAACGCTGACCTGCAATGGTGCTGATGGCATTGGCCCACTGTATGGTTTGAACACGATCCGTTGCCGGCGCTCGCACGATCTTTGCAGAGTCTTAGCGCGGCTTTGCCTTTCTGCATCTCGGCGTTTACTCTCGCGGCATGTCGCTTCTCGTCACCGGCACGATCGGCATCGACACCGTTGAAACACCCGCCGGCGGGGCCGAGCGCGTGTTGGGGGGCTCGTGCGCGTACTTCGCTGCGGCGGCGTCACTGCACACGCCGGTGCGCGTCGTCGGCGCGGTCGGCGGCGACTGGCCGCCGGCTCATCGAGAGCAACTCAAGCGCTTCAAGAATGTCGACCTGGCCGGCCTGGAAGTTCGCCCCGATTCCAAGACTTTCGCGTGGGGCGGCCGGTACTTCGACAACATGAACGAGCGCGAAACACTCTTCACGCACCTGGGCGTGGTGGGAGAGGCGCCGCCGCCGATTCCGCCGCAGTTCAAGGACAGCCAATACATCTTTCTGGCCAACACGCATCCGGGGGTGCAGTTGCAGTTCCTCTCGAACTTCCCGCAGCGCAAACTCGCCGTGGCTGACACGATGGATCTGTGGATCAACACCGCGCGAGCCGATCTCGAGAAACTGCTGACGCAGGTCAACGGCATCGTTCTGAATTTCTCCGAGGCCGAGCAGTTGACCGGTGTGCGCAACGCCATCACCGCTTGCCGCAAGATCGTGACCATGATGGGCCGCAACACGGCGGGCCCGAAGTTCGCCGTCAACAAGAAGGGCGAGCACGGCGCGATCATGGTGCACGGCGAGGGCATTGGCGGCGGCGTGGCGACGATGCCGGCGTTTCCCGCCGAACTGCACCAGGTGATCGATCCAACGGGCGCAGGCGACAGTTTCGCCGGCGGCTTCATGGGCCACATCGCCGCCCAGGACAAGACGGATTTCGAGACGATGCAGAGCGCCCTCGCCTGGGGCACCGTGACCGCCAGTTTCACGATCGAATCGTTCGGTCTCGATCGGCTTGCACAGATCAGCCGGCGCGAGATCAACGATCGCATGCGACAGTTCCAGGCGCACGCACGTGTGGGGTAAGCACCCTTGATCCGTCGAGGCGGTACCATGAAAACCATGATCACTGGTGCGCGCCTGGTCCTGGCGGCAACAATCGGAATCGCGCCACAGGTGCTGGCTGCACCGCCCACGCGTCCGGGCGATGTCGACGTGATCATCAAGGGCGTCTCGCCGCAGAATCTGCGGGCCACGATCGACAAACTCGTCACCTTCGGCACGCGGCACACGCTGTCAAGCCGCGATGACCCGGCGCGCGGCATCGGCGCGGCGGCACGCTGGCTGCGCGATGAGATGGCCTCGTATGCCAAGGCGTCGGGCCGCGATGACATCGTCGTCGAGTTGATGGAGCACGTGCAGCCGGCGTCGGCGGGAAGGCGACGCGGCACCGGCGGCGGAGGCGATGGCGCAAATGATGCTGCGTCGCAACCGGCCGCGACGCAGCCCGAGCGAAGCGGGGGCGGTGGGGGGGCCGGTACGCCGCTCACGAATGTCGTCATGACCATTCCTGGATCGATGCCCGAATCGAAGGATCGACGTGTCATCGTGCTCGGCCATTACGATTCGCGCAACGGCCGCGGCAACGATTCCCAGAGCGATGCGCCGGGCGCGAACGACGACGGCTCGGGCACCGCGTTGACGGTGGAGCTGGCGCGCATCATGGCGGCGTCGAAACAGCGGCCCGAATGCACCGTCGTCTTCCTGCTGACCGCTGCCGAGGAGCAGGGACTCTGGGGCGCGCAGTGGTACGCGCGCACCGCCGTGGACAATGGCTGGCGCATTGATGCGGCGCTTTCCAACGACATCGTGGGCGATTCGTACGACCGCCACG
Organism: Phycisphaerales bacterium; assembly: GCA_035543215.1. Classification (GTDB taxonomy): domain Bacteria; phylum Planctomycetota; class Phycisphaerae; order Phycisphaerales; family SM1A02; genus DATKJG01. Next base: position 2,818 of record DATKJG010000290.1, read on the forward strand.
GCACGCCAGACCGCGCGCGGATTCGTCTCTTCAGCGAAGGCCTGCCTTCGAGCGCGCTGGCCGACGCTCGTGCGATGCCGCGCATCCGGCAACTGGGAATGGAGAGCGATTCGCCATCGCGGCAATTGGCGCGCTACGTCGATGACATCGCCCGAAGGCACGACACGGCTGTCAAGCCATGGCTGATCTTCCGGCCCGACCGCTTCCTTCGCGGCGGCGATCACAGCGCGTTCAACGAGCACGGCTTCGCCGCGGTGCGTTTCACCGAGGTCGAGGAGAACTACGACCGCCAGCATCAGAATGTGACCGAAAAGGACGGCAAGCCCTACGGCGATGTGCCGGCGTTCGTGGATGAGCAGTACCTCGCGGGCGTCGCGGCTCTCAACGGCGCGGCGCTGTGGACGCTGGCCAACGCGCCGGCTGCCCCGGTCAACGCACGGCTGGTCACGTCCGGCCTCGGACTCGAAACCACAATTCGATGGGAAGCGAACGTCGAGCCGGATGTCGCAGGCTACGAGGTCGTGTGGCGCGAGACGACCAGCCCGACATGGGATCATGTTGTTGATGCCGGCAACGTCACGACGCACACGATCGATCTCTCCAAGGACAATTACTTCTTCGGCGTGCGGGCCTATGACAAGGATGGCCACCGCTCGCTCGTGAGTTTCTGCGGCACCGGTCGCGAGAACCAGGGCGGGGCGGCCTCTCGTGCTGCGAGCACATCAACGCCAGCGTCACCCACTTCGCCATGACCACGAACACGAATCGCCACTGGATCAATCCGATGAGAACTGCTTCCATCGCCGGCGCTGCCGCGCTTTCGCTCTCGCTGCTGGGAGGGCCGCTCCTGGCCAGCACGATGCAGCAGCAGGCTCAGCGCGACCCGCAGCCCGAAGTCATCCAGGTCACCGGACTCACGCCCGAGCAGAAGGTGCAGCGCATCGCCGGTGCGATGAATCGGCTGGTGGTGGGTGGCCGGGCGACCGGGATCGCTTGGAGCGACGATGGCACGAGCGTCACCTTCAGCAGCGCGCGCAAGCGGCTGAAGTTCGACATGACCACCAAGTCGCTCACGCCGGTCGAAGGCGAGGCTGATGCTGACGAGGCCGGCCCTCCCCAGCGCGGCGGCGGCAACCGCGCGGCGCGCGGCGGACAGGGTCAGGGGCAGCGCGGCGGCATGCCCGCACGAGGTAGGCAGCGCGAGCGTGAGGTCTCACCTGATGGCGCATGGGTTGCGGTGTGCAAGGATTGGAACGTCTCGATCGAGCCGGGCGAGCGCATCGAAGCGGTCGCGGGCAACGAAGCCGCGGCCGGCCCGCGCGACGCTACGCCCGTCCCCATCACCACCGGCGGCAACCGCAAGTTCCGCTACGGCACCGCCAGTTGGGTATACGGCGAGGAACTCGATCAGCGCGACGCCATGTGGTGGGCGCCCGACTCCAGCAAACTCGCGTTCTACGAGTTCGACGAGCGCGAGGTGCCCGACCATTTCATCACCGCCGGCCTCACGGACCTGCACACCAAGGTTCTGACGGAAGGCTATCCCAAGCCCGGCGAGCCGAACCCCATTGCCAACATCCAGATCTACGACGTCGCGACCAAGAAGATCGCGCGCATCGAGTCGCCCAGCGACGGCGAGTGGTACACCTACAACGTGCGCTGGTCGCCCGACGGCAAGAGCCTGCTGTTCAATCGCACCAACCGGCACCAGGACGAACTTCACGTGATGGCGGCCGACCCGGCAACGGGCGCGACGCGCATCATCGTCACCGAGAAGCAGAAGACGTGGCAGGGAAATTCGCCCCTGATGCGCTTTCTTGAAGACGGCCAGCGCTTCATCTGGGAGAGCGAGAAGAACGGATGGAAGAACTACGAACTGCGCGATCTCTCGGGCAAGCTGCTGGCGACGCTGACCAACAATGAGTATCCCGTCGCGGGCATCACGCGCGTCGATGAAGGGCACAACGTGCTGTTCTACACCGCGTACAGCGAGAAAACCTGCCCGCTCAACGCGCAGTTGCATCGCGTGAATCTCGATGGCACCGGCGAGAAGCGCCTCACCGGCGATCCTCTCAACCATACCGCGATCGAACTGTCGCCCGATGGCAAGTGGTTCATCGCCACGGCCGAGGCCGTCAATGTCATGCCCTCCAGCGCGATCTACAGCACCTCGGGCGAGCGGCTTGGCACGCTGTGCGAGAGCGATCGCAGCAGTTTCGACGGCTGGCACATGCCCATGCCCGAACTGTTCTCGTTCAAGGCTGATGACGGCGTCACTGATATCTATGGCGTGCTGTACAAGCCATCGGATTTCGATCCGGAGAAGAAATATCCTCTGTTGATCGACGTGTACGGCGGACCGGAGAGCCAGGGCGTGCGCAATCGCTTCACTGCGGCCAACCCATCCTGCGAGTACGGCTTCCTCATCGCCAAGATCGATAACCGCGGCACGGTCGGGCGTGGCAAGGCCTTCGAGAGCGCGACCTACATGCGGCTGGGCGACAAGGACATGAAGGATCAGGCTGACGGCGTGCGGTTTCTCGCAAAGCGGCCGTACGTCGATGGCACGCGCGTCGGCATCTTCGGCCACTCATACGGCGGCTACATGTCGGCCCTGGCGGTGTTGAAGTTCCCTGATGTGTTCCAGGTCGCCGTCGCCGGCGCCCCGGTAACGGACTGGAAGAACTACGACACGATCTACACCGAGCGCTACATGCGCACGCCGCAGGAGAACCCCGACGGCTACGAGGTCGGCTCGTGCCTCAAGTACGCGGAGAACCTCAAGGGCCATCTGCTGATCGTGCACGGCATGGTGGACGACAACGTGCACCCCAATAACACCTGGCAACTGGTGGACCTGCTGCAGAAGGCCGACAAGCCCTTCGACATGATGTTCTACCCGACCTACGACCACGGCGTCGCGGGTAACTACAACCAGGTGCGCTGGCGCTACCTGCGCGAGCACCTGGGCGTGAATTAGGCGTGTCTTGAGGGGAGAAAGTAAGCACTGCTTGACGCCCACCGGACCTATGCTATACTTGCATAATGACGCAAGTAACCAAGCATCGTCCCTCCAGCCCCAGGCACGCGGCGCGGCAGCCTGCCCCGCTCGACAAAGCCCTTGACGCCGATCTTTTCAAGGCTCTCAGCGACTCCACCCGCCTGAAACTCCTGGCGTGCCTCGCCAAGTGCGGGCGCATGTGCTCCGTAACGGAAGTCGCTGAGTGCTGCTCGGTCGATTTCTCTGTTGTCTCACGCCACCTCTCCATGCTGGCGGATGCGGGCGTGCTCGATTTCCGCAAGGAGGGCCGCACCGTGCTCTACCAGGCGCGATACCAACACCTTGGCAGCGTGTTCCGCGCCCTCGCCGAGGCATTCAACAACTGCTGCCCGGACGGCTCATGCTGTGAAAGGAATCCATGACCACCACGATTGATCCTCACTCTGTTCACGAGCAAGTGCGAGAAGGTTACGGCCGCATCGCGCGCAACGAACCTGCCTCTGCCGGATGTTGCAGTCCGTCCACCAGCGCCGGTAGCTGCTGCGGTGGGTCCGCGAGCTCTGCTACTGATCAGGTCGCCGCTGCCGTTGGTTACGCCAAGAAGGATCTCGCAACGCTCCCCGAGGGCGCGAACATGGGCCTGTCCTGCGGCAATCCGACTGCCATCGCATCGCTTCGGCCCGGCGAAACCGTGCTCGATCTCGGCTCAGGGGGCGGCTTCGACTGCTTCATCGCTGGCCCCAAGGTCGGCTCGGGGGGGCGCGTCATCGGTGTGGACATGACCGCCGACATGCTCAGCAAGGCTCGCCGCAACATCGATGAGTATCGCAGGCAAAGCGGCCTCAACAACGTCGAGTTCCGGCTCGGCGAGATCGAACACCTTCCGATCGCTGACGCCAGCGTCGATGTCGTGATCTCCAACTGCGTGCTGAACCTCTCGCCCGACAAGCCGCAGGTCTGGCGCGAAATTGCGCGCGTCCTCAAGCCTGGCGGCCGCGTCGCCGTGTCCGACCTCGCGCTGCTGCGTCCGCTGCCCGAGTCTGTTCGGCGCGATGTGGAAGCACTCATCGGTTGCATCGCGGGCGCGGTGCTGGTCGAGGAGACGCGCTCGATGATGCTGGCGGCGGGCCTGACCGACATCGCGCTGACCCCCAAGGGCCAGTACATCGATTCGATGACGAGCTTCCAGGACCCGCTGTACGCAAGCATCGTCGCCAAACTCACGCCCGGCTCGAAGCCGAGCGATTACATGACCAGCCTCGATATCGCCGCGAGCAAACCCGGATCCAACTGCTGCGGCCCGGACTGCTGCACGTGAGCACACGAGGAATGCACCATGGACGTCAACAACGGCGTGCTCTTCGTGTGCTCGCACAACTCCGCTCGCAGCCAGATGGCTGAAGGCTGGCTTCGCCACCTCGCAGGAGACCGCTTTCAGGTCGCCAGCGCTGGCGTCGAGCCCGGCACGCTCAATCCTCTCGCGGTCGAAGCGACGAAGGAGGCTGGCATCGACATCTCGCACCACAAGGCCCATGGCATCAAGGACTACCTGGGCCGCTGGCCGGTGTACTACCTGATCATCGTGTGCGACAAGGCGGCCCAGACCTGTCCGCGCATCTGGCCGGGCTCACGCGAGCGCATCGCCTGGTATTTCGACGATCCGAGTGCGGCGACCGGCAGCCGCGAAGACAAGTTGAAAGTGTTCCGTCGTGTGCGCGATGAGATCCGCGAGAGGATCAGCACCTGGCTCGCCGAGCGTCACGAGTCGCTCAAGACCGGGTGAAGCAAGTCACCGCCCTCGTTCATCAAGCGTCGC
>DATKJG010000291.1:0-3437 GCA_035543215.1 Phycisphaerales bacterium
CGATCGCCCTGCCGCTGCTGGCAGCCCTGCTCGCGGCCATCGGCGAGGTCCTGAGTTCCTGAGAAACGGGCGACCGGAGGCGGGCCGGCGGAAATCGTGCAACCGCGCTTGACAATATATCGTATCACGATATATTCACACCAGACTGATGCCTGACGACGCCTCCAAACCTGTCGGCTCCAGCGACCTGCTCAAGGGCGCGGGGGACCTCCTGGTGCTCTCGGTGCTCGCCGATGGCCCGCTCTATGGCTACGCCATCACCAAGCAGGTGGCGGCGAGATCCGGCGGCTCGATTCGACTCACGCCGGGCGTGCTCTATCCGCTCCTGCACCAACTTGAGCAGTCCGGGCTCCTCCTGAGCAATTGGGAGACGGTCCAGGCGCCCGACAACGAGGATGAGGACAAGGGCCGCAGGCGCAAGTGGTATCGCCTGAGCGCCAAGGGGCGCAAGCGCCTGGCCCAGCGCATCGCGTCTCATCGGGCGTACCAGAAGATGATCGAGTCGTTCCTGCCAGACCAGATCTGAATTGACATCAACCATGCGCGTCGAATCGCGACAAGCCGAGATCGCCGATCCGCTGGATGCGCTGGCCGCGCTGCCGGACGCCGATTCGGCGATTGATGCCTGGCTGAGCGTCGTGTCACGCCTCATGCACCTGCCGGAGAAGACGCGGCGCGACATATGCAACGAACTTCGCGAACACCTGCGCGAGCGCGTGCGCGACCTGCTGCTGGGAGGCAGCGATGAGCGGGCCGCGGTGCGCACAGCGATTGAGGAACTGGGCGAGACAGCCCAACTCGCACGACGATTTGAGGCGGCCGACAGGCCGCGTGGAAGGAGACTGCTGATGCATGCAACGTTGATGCTCGCGACCGGCGGCGCGATTGCGGCCGCCATCATGACCTTCTCGCCCAACCACGGCGAGTCGCGGAACGCCGCTCGATTCGGCGAATCGACCGTGGTTGCGGAGCCGCCGAAGTCACTCACAAATGCGCGCATCACGCTTCCCGACGGCACGACGCTGCGCGACGCGGTGCAATCGGCGGCCAAGCAGGCCGATGTCGGGCTTTTGGTTGATTGGGGTTCGTTGGAGGAGGCGGGCATCGATCTGAGTTCTCCTCTTGGCCTGAGTTTCAAGGACGTGCCCGGCCCGCGTGCCCTCACGCTCGTCGCGCAAACTGTCGGAGAGCGCATGACCGCGCTCGATTGGCGGGCGCGCGAGGGCAACCTGATCGAGTTCGGCCTTCAGCACGATCTGGACGCCCATGAGATCGAACTGGTGAGTTACGACATCACCGCGACGATCAACATCCTCGCGGGCACGTTCACAGATTCGAAGGAAAAGGCCGCGGAGCAGATCACCGGGCTGCTGACCGAACTGGTCACTCCCGACTACTGGCGTCAGAACGGCGGCGACCTGGCGCAACTGCAACTGGTGGGCGGACGCCTGTTCGTCGAGGCCCCAAGCCGCACCCACACCAAGGTCAAGTGGATTCTCGATCAACTGCCTGTCATGCCCGGCGGTGAAGCGAAGGCTGACGCGCAAGTCGAAGACGTGCCGCTGCTCAAGGATCTTCCGATACTCGGAGACCAATTCAAGAATGAAGGAGTCCGGCGCGTTCTGAATCCGGGCGACAGGCTTACCGTCAGCATCTTCGAGTTGTATCAGCCGAACACATGGCATACGACCACGAGACAGATCGATGAGATCGGGATGTATCGAGTGTCCGAACTCGGCGAGGTGCGTGCAGCTGGAATGACCAGGGACCAGTTTCAGGCAGCCGTCGCCGGGCAACTCAAGGACAAGGTCATGAAGGTCGAGCCGAAAGTGGACGTGGTCTTCGAAGGCGCCGGCCGCTAGCGGACTACGGGTGAGCCGCTTCGACGAATCCTGGTGCGTGGGGATCGTCGCGGGTTGACGCGGCCGGATCGCCTCCCGAAGATGGATTCATGCGTTCGCCATTGAATGCATGAAGGGACCTGCGACCCGTGATCTGTCCGTACTGCGGAACCGACAACGACAAGGTGATCGACAGCCGCGCCGTTGATGGCGGGCTGGTGATCCGTCGTCGCCGCGAATGCGTCGGTTGTAGTCGACGCTTCACGACCTACGAGCGCGTGGAGAAGACCTCGCGCCTGGCGGTCGTGAAGAAGGACGGCCGGCGCGAGCCATTCGATTCGCAGAAAGTGCTTGCGGGCGTTGAAGCCGCCTGCGGCAAGCGCCCGATCTCGCAGCAGGCCAAGTCCGCGCTGGCGCAGGAAGTCGAGGAGGATGTGCATCGCGAGTTCGATCGCGAGATTCCCTCCAGCGAGATCGGCCGCCGCGTCGCGGCCAAGCTGCGCGATCTCGATCACGTCGCCTACATCCGCTACGCCAGCGAGTACTACGACTTCCGCACGGTGGATGATTTCCACAAGGAACTCGCGGACCTGCAGAACCGGCCGGTGGATGTGCCCAACCAGGCGCGGTTGTTCGAGGAGCGCCGCGGTTAGGCGGCCGCCATCGCGTATCAAACGACGAGGCCCAGGGATGCAATCCCTGGGCTCTTGACTCGATCACGCTGGAGCGGCGACGCTGTGCGTCACTTCTTCCCCGTCGAGACCTTCAGATCCTCCTTGACGTAGAGGAGGCGCGTGCACGACGGGCAGCGATGAACATTGTCGGCCCGGCTGGTGAGTTGCGCGACGAGTTCGAAGGGCAGGTGCATGTTGCAGACGCTGCAGACGTACTCGCGGTTGCGGCGATCGATTTCCTCGATCGAGGCCATTGCCTCGCCGTCGAAATCGTCTGCCAGTTTGTCGAAGAGGCCCAGCACCTTCTCGGGCACGAGCGCGGCAGCCTGGGATCGCTCGGTTTCCAATTCCGCCAGGCGCGCCCCGACGTCGTTGCGGCGCTCCTCCAGGTCGGCCTTAGCTCGATCGCGCACCTTGGTGCGATCAGCCATCTGCGATTCAATCGAGCTGAATTGCTCGGTCAGTTTCTCGATCGCCTCAATCTCGGCGAGCATCTTGTCCTCGATCTCGCCTCGCTTGGCCCGCATGCTGTTCATCTCAGTCAGCACGGCCTGATGCTGCTTGGTGGTCGCGGCGCTGTTGAGGTCGTTGCGCAGTTTCTCGATGCGCTGATCGAAGCCCTTCAGCTCCAGTTCGTGGTTCGCGATGCCCGCTTGGTGCTGCTTGCGCCGGTTCTGAAGTTCCTGGTGTTGACGCGCGAGGTCGCTGAGTTGTTTGTCCTGTCCGGCGAGGTATCTCTCGGCCGCCGTCAGACGGCTGCGCAACCCTCGCACCTGCGTATCGACGCGAAAAAGATTCAGCAGACTTTCGATAACAGCCATACGCGCTCCGGCGACCGCATCCCTGTCCCCGTCGCCCCGGCACCCGTGGACGTCGTGGTATCGTAGCACTGATCGCGTGGCATGGCGAAGCACCCGCGCAA
>DATKJG010000292.1:0-7309 GCA_035543215.1 Phycisphaerales bacterium
CTGGGCGCTGATGGCGGCCCTGCGTTTCGCGCCGCCGCCCTCAAGGCGTTCTATCCAAGCGTCTACCGGCAGACGCGCGGGCAGAAGGCGTTCGCGGCGATCGAGAAGATGGACGGCGTGCCCGCCGACGCGGCCGCGACGCTCGCCGACCTTCGCCGGGCCTACGACTCCGAACTGGTGACGGCGAACGATCATCTCCGCCAGACCATCGATCGCGAGCAGCCCAAGGAGCGCATGCGCGGCCTGGAGAATCTCAAGCGCACGATGCAGGGCGAGAACGACGTCAACCCAGAGGAGCCGTTCGCCGAGCGCGACAGGCCGGAGGATCCCATCAAGGAGGCGATGGAGCGTCGCGCGGATCTTGATGACCGGTATCTGAAGAATGTCGCGGCGCTGCTCCCGGCGGACAAGGCCGCGGAATTGCCCAAGCCACGAACGCGCAAGGGGCCGCTGGTTATTCGCAGCGGCACCGGAAACTGACCAGCGACAACTGACCGGTCCGATCGGCTATACTCAAGCGCGAAGCACCGCCATTTGCGGTGCTTCGTCGCTTATGGCTGCATGCATGGCACGATTGAGCGGTGGAGGGTTGCGATGAACGACTCGAGCGTGACCAGCGAACATGCGCCGGGGGCTGCGGCCGCGCCGCCCGCGGGCGAGGTCGTGCAGCCTCCCCCAGCCGCCACCCCTGCGCCTGCGGCGCACCAGCCGCACGCGGCGCAGAACCGGCGCGATCGGCTCCGCCTATGCCTGCTCGCTCTCGGCGTGGTGTACGGCGACATCGGCACCAGCCCGCTCTACGCGCTGCGCGAGTGCTTCTTCGGCAGTCACAACGTCGCGCCCACGCATGGCAACGTGATGGGCGTGCTGTCGCTGGTCTTGTGGTCGCTGATCTTTATCGTCTCGATCAAGTATCTGTTCTTCGTACTGCGGGCCGACAACCGCGGCGAGGGCGGGATCCTCGCGCTCATGGCCCTGGTCACCTCCGGCACCAAGGTCAGCGGGCGGTTGCGCACGGCGGTCATCATGCTCGGCATCTTCGGCGCGGCCCTGCTGTTTGGCGACGGCATCATCACGCCCGCCATCTCCGTGCTCAGCGCCGTCGAAGGCCTCGAAGTTGCTACGCCCATCTTCCATTCGTACATCATTCCGATCACCGTCATCGTGCTGGTGGGCCTGTTCGTGCTTCAGCAGCGGGGCAGTTCGGGGGTTGGCGCGCTGTTCGGGCCCATCATGCTGCTGTGGTTCGGATCACTGGCGGTCCTCGGCATCGTCTCGATCGTGCAGGATGTCAGCGTGCTGGCCGCGGTGAATCCGCAGCACGCGGCCCGCTTTTTCATGCACAACGGCTGGCACGGCTTCATGGTGCTGGGATCGGTGCTGCTGGTGGTCACCGGCGGCGAGGCGCTGTACGCCGACATCGGCCACTTCGGTCCGCGGCCCATCCGCATCGACTGGTACGTGTTCGTCCTGCCGGCGCTGCTGCTCAACTATTTCGGGCAGGGCGCAATGCTGCTGCACTCGCCCGAGGTGGTGATGGCCAGCGGCAACACGTTCTTCGCCATCGTGCCGCCATGGGCGCTGTATCCGATGGTCGCGCTCTCGACCGTCGCGGCCGTCATCGCCTCGCAGGCGGTCATTTCGGGCGTGTTCTCGCTGACCCGGCAGGCGGTGCAACTGAACTACCTGCCGCGCATGGCGATCGAGCACACCTCCGCCTCGCACATGGGCCAGATCTACGTGCCGCAGGTCAACATGCTGATGATGTTGGGCACAATCGCGCTGGTTGTGGGCTTCGGCCAATCGAGCGATCTCGCTGCGGCGTACGGCACGGCGGTCATCGGCACCATGCTCATCACCACCACGATCTTCGCGCTCTTCGCGCGCCTGCGCTGGAACTGGTCCTGGCCGGCAGTGGCGCTGCTGTGCCTGCCGCTGCTGGTCGTGGAACTCGCGTTCATGAGCGCGACGGCGATCAAGATCCTTCAAGGCGGCTGGGTGCCGCTGGCCGTCGGCGGCGTGATCTTCCTGCTGGCCACGACGTGGAAGCGCGGCAAGGCGATCGTGTTCGAGCGGCTGTACGGCCGACTGCTGCCGATGGCGATCTTCATTCGCGATGTCAAGGCCCACCCGCCCCTGCGGGCCAAGGGTACCGCGGTCTTCATGACCGGCAGCCCGCATGGCGTGCCGCTGGCGCTCATGCACAACCTCAAGCACAACCAGGTACTACACGAGCGCGTGATCATGCTGACCGTGCAGACCGACGAAGTGCCGCACGTCTCGGATGATGAGCGAGTCCAGGTCGAGACTCTGGGCGAGGACTTCTACAGCGTCGTCGCGCGCTACGGCTTCATGGAGGAGCCGAATGTGCCGCAGGTGCTTGCGCAATGCGGAAGGCAGGGGCTGCACGTGGACATCAACCGCACGACGTTCTTCCTCGGCCACGAGACGCTCATCGCTGCGGCCAAGCCCGCGATGCCGCTGTGGCGCGAGCGATTGTTCGCGTACATGAGCCGCAATGCCCTGCCCGCGACAGCGTTCTTCGACCTGCCGCCCAATCGCGTCATCGAAGTGGGCACGCAGATCGAGATGTGATCGAGGCTGCTGCGTTCACTTCGGCCAGCGCAGATTCGGATATGGCGGGGCGGGCGGAATCTCGACCGGTTCGGCTTCGATCTTGCCTTTGAGATACTCGATCGCCGCCTTGAGTTGCGCGTCTTCGCCGTTGAACGTCGCGTGCGGCAGGTTGTCGACGATCTGGTCAGGCTCGACGCCGTGGCCCTCGATAAGCCAGATGCCGTCGGGCCCGTACACGCCGGTCTCGGCGGCGGTGGCGATGCCGCGATCGACGAGAATGTTGCTGGATGAGAGCCAGACTTCGCCGCCCCATGTACGCGTGCCGATCGTGTGGCCGATCTTCAGGCGCTGGATGCCCTCGGTGAACGCCTCGCCGTCCGATGCGGTGCGCTCGTTGCACAGCACGACGATGTGACCGCGGAAGGCGAACTGCATGTTCCAGTCGGGCACGCCGAGGCGCGGCTGCCAGTAGAACCACGCCTTGCGCAGCAGGCGGCTGATGATCCAGGAGTCGATGTTGCCGCCGCGGTTGTGGCGGACATCGATGATCAGCCCCCTGCGCTTGAAGACGGGATAGAACTCGCGCGCGAAGTCGGCGAAGTCGTTGCCGCTCATCGCGCGCACGTGCACGTAGCCGATGTCGCTGGCCGATTCGCGCTCGACGATCTCACGGCGCGTGAACTCCCATTCGTGATAACGAAGATTCGCTTCTTCGTTGGCGCTGAAGGGAACGGCAATGACGTCGCGCAGCGTGCCGTCCGCGGCCTTCACGTTCAGGAGCACCTGCCGCCCGGCCTGGTTTCGCAGCAGGACCGAGGCATCCGCCGCGCTGAGGGCCGGCCGGCCGTTGATCGTGGTGATGATCTCGCCTTCCTTGACGGCAACATCGGGCTGCGCGAGCGGAGGCGTCAGCTCGGGACGGTCAGGGTCGTGCCGGAAGATGTGCTGAACCCTGAATCCGCCGGCGGCTTCATCACTGACGAGGATCGCGCCCAGCGAGGCCGGTTGCGCGGCCGATTCGCCCGTGCGCACATCGCCGCCGCGCACGAACGTGTGCAGTGTCGAGAGTTCGCCCACCATCTGCGAGATGAGATCGCTCAGTTCGGTGCGCGTGGCGACGCGATCGACCAGCGGCAGGTAGCGCTGCAGCATGATCTTCCAGTCCACGCCCACCAGGCCGCGGTCGTAGAAGTAGTCGCGCTCGAGCCGCCAGGCTTCGATGAACATCTGCCGCCATTCCTCGCGCGGCGTGAGCGAGAACGTCCAGCCCTTGAGATCGACCGCTGAATCATCGAGCGAGGCGCCCGGCTTGGCGTCGGCATCGACGATGAAGAGGGCGCCGCCTTCGCGCCGCAGCAGGATGGCCTTGCGATCGAGCGAAAGTTCGTAGCCGGTGACATCCTTGACGATCGCCGCGGGCTTGACATCCTTGCGCGCGATATCGGCAGCCATGAGCGAAGGTTTGGCGTCTTCAGCCGCGGCGGGCTCGCGCTGCAGCCAGAGCAGACGCTTGTCGGTCGCGGTCAACTGCGAGTAGTTGCCCGGCGGTAGGGGGATCTCCTGCAGGCGCTGCTCGATGTCTGCGAGATCAATCTCAACCGGCTCGGCGGGCGCGGTTGCAGGGGCGGTTGCGGGCGCGCTCGCCGGCGCACTGGCCGGTGCGCTCGCCACCGTCTGCGCCGCCGGCGCGGAGGTCGGCTGGGTCGTCGCGCTGTCCTCGGTCTCCTTCTCCTTGTCCTTGTCCTTCTTCTCGGGATGCAGTTCATCCTCGGGCGCGAAGGGCGAGCGCTCGCCTGCCTTGAGGGCGATGTGATAGACCTTGGTCTTGCGATCGAAGAACGGTTCCGGCTGCATGCGGCCCCACGGCGAGCCGACCGTCGAATCCAGATGACGCTCTGAGAGCAGGAACAGCCACTTCCCGTCGGGACTCCACGCAGGCGATGAACTGTCGTAGCGATCCGAGGTCACCGGCGTGATGGCCCCGGTCTCGACGTTGTAGATCTTGATGAAGCGGTTGAGATTCTCCGCCGTGAACACGTATGCCAGCCAGCGGCTGTCGGGAGACCATGCGAGGTCCTCGACGGTCGCGTCTGTGCTCATCTCGTCGATCTGCTTCTGCGTGTTGTCGGCCGTGTTGAGCAGCCAGAGGCGCAGATTCTTGTCGTGATGCGCGATCCACCTGCCGTCGGGCGATGGGATGGCTTCCCAGCGCAGCACGTCGCCGTTGCTGGTGAGTTGTTTCGTTTCGCCGATACCGTTTGCCGGGAGCGTCCACAACTCAACCTCACCAATCTGATCAGGCGCGGTCTGATCCGAGAGCGAGACGAGTGCCTTGCCGTCGGGCAGGAAGCGGGCATCGCGATGGCGCACTCCGGACTGCGGAGTCACCTCGACCAGCCGGCCCTGGCTGCGCGGCGCGACGAACACGCGCCCACGAGCGGTGATCGCGACACGCTGGCCGTCGGCCGAGATATGTGAGGCACTGATCCACCCCTGCGCCTTGGTGATCCACTTCTCGCGCGTCTGATCGAAGTCGCTTGACAGCGCGATGTCGATGACGCGCTCGGTGTTGGCGGCAATGTCGTAGAGCCAGATATCGGTGCCGCGCTGATAGACGATTCGGCCGTCGGCCAGCGCGGGAGATTTGGCATCGAGTGTCTCGTGCCGCGTGTGCTGCCTGAGGTCGCCGCCATCGGGATTCATCGACCAGATTTCCATGGTGCCCTGCGGCCCACGATCGCTGACGAAGTACACACGGCCGTTCCACCACATCGGTGAGGCGCTCGTGCCGGGATAGTCGGCGGTGAGCGGCGTGGCTTCGGCATCGCCATCGCTGAAGCGCCACAGGTTCTGTGCTGTGCCGCCCCTGTAGCGCTTGCTGTGGCTGCCTTGGAATTGCAGCCGCGCGAAGAACAGCGTGCGGCCGTCGTCGCTGTATGCGCCGTCGGCGGCCTGGGCCAGCGGCACCAGTTCGCGCGCTCCGTTCGCCGCATCGATCAACGTCAACTGCCACGACGGAAGCGTCGAGAAGCGATCGGTCGCGGCGATGATCTGGCTGCCACGCCAGCCGGCGACGGTGGTACTCGAGCGATCATCCCATGTCAGGCGCCGCGGCAGCCCGCCGCTCATGGGCATCACGTACACCTCGGTCGGGCCTTCGTATTCAGCGGCGAACGCCAGCCACTTCCCGTCGGGTGAGATCGATGGCGAATCCTCCTCGCCCGGTGCAGTGGTGATGCGCGTCGCGACACCGCCGATGATCGGCACGCGCCACAGATCGCCTTCGGCGCAAAAGACGATGGTTTCGCCTTGAATCGCAGGCTCGCGGTAGTAGCCGCGCGGAGCATCGACGGCGTCCGGCGGTTGACGGGCGACCGCGGTGGCGGACGCGGCGGGCGGCTGGGCGGGTGCCGTCGAACAGGCTGAGAGCGCGGCACAGGCGATGCTCGCGAGCGTGGCGGAGGTGTGCATGGCGGCGTGTTATACCGTCCCCCGGCCGCCGGTCGCACCTGCCGACACTGGTCCGAGAATGCAAGGGTCCGCGAACGAATCGGCAAGATGCCCAAGTCCACGCAAGCCGGACGATCATCGCTCCCCCGCCTGACGTACGCATGCTGCGCTGGTCCGGCCGCGGTTTGGACGAGTTTGGGGTTAGACTGTACCGTACAGCGTTCCCGGCATTCTTCACCGCGAAAGCGGTTGTCATGGCGGGCCAGCGCCCAAAGAGATCGAGGAGACGACGGTGAGACACGTTCAGATTCGACGACGCATGACCATGCGGATGCCCAGCACGCTTGGCGCGATGTGCTGCTGGCTGGCCATGAGCGGCTGCCAGATGGACTCCTTCATCGATCCCTCGCGCACCGGCCGCTTCGAGGCGTATCCGACGTCGATCAGCGTGCTCGACCGCATCGACGCCATCGAGCATGAGAGCGGCTACTTCGCCGGCGCTACCAGCGTGATGCCCGAGGACCTGATTCCCAGCGATCTGGCCTATTACCTTTACCCCGGCGACCTGGTCACGCTCAGCATCTTCGAGTTGTATCAGCCCGGCATCTGGTCCACGACCACCCGGCGCGTCGATGCCGGCGGATACTACCGCGTCTCGGAAATCGGCGATGTTCGCGCCGCGGGCCTGACGCCCGAGCAGTTCCAGGCCGAGGTTGTGCGCCAACTTCAGGAGAAGATCGTGGTTGCGGGCGTTCGCCCGCAGGTCGATGTGGTGGTCGAACAGGCCGGCGGCCTGCGCTACACCGTTTATGGCTTCATCGACACGCCGGGCCTGTTCAACCTGCAGAACCCGGACCTGCGCCTGCTCGATGCGCTGGCGATCGCCGGCGGCGCGCCCGTCACCACTGAGAAGGTGTACGTCATCCGCACCGTGCCTTTGACGGCGGAGCAGCGGCCGACGTTCTCGCCGACGCGCACCGGCGGAGGGGCTGAGACCGCGCCCTCGGGCCAGCCGCCTGTCGATGTCAGCGACCTGATCAATCAACTGCCCAACCAGCCGGGGACGACGCGGCCGGCGACGCGGCCTGACGTGAATCCCGGCATGCTGCAGGAACCGCCGACGACAAGCCCATCGCAGCCGCCGATCGACATCGACGCGCTTGAGCCCGCCAAGGTCCAACCCCAGCAGCCTCCGGTCGACATCGACCAGACGCGTCCGCCGCGCCCGTCTGACGCCAGCGGCGACACCTTTATCTTCGACGAGACGCGTGGCGAATGGGTG
>DATKJG010000293.1:0-4216 GCA_035543215.1 Phycisphaerales bacterium
GGGATAGAGATGGAGCGGATCGACATCGTCGACTGCCGGCGCGATCGACACACCAAGTTCCTGCAGTTTCGCGGTCAGCCGCTGAATGACGCGCGGGCCGCCGTGAGGCATCAGTTCGGCGATGTCCTTATCCAGGCGGAGGGCGATGCCATGATCAATGCTCGCGAGATCGACCAGTCGCATGCGACCGACGGGCCAGACTGACACCCCCGTCACATCGCCCAGCACGCGCTCACAGCCTTCGCCGACCAATTGCAGGATGGCGATTGCGCCAGGCATCGGCGCGGTGGCGTGGAGCAGGGATAGGGACGTTTGTCGATTCACGACTGGAGTCGCCAGTCGTCAATCGTCAATCGTCAATCGTCAATCGTCAATCCCTCTTCGCCTACACTTCGGCGGTCACATGTCGTCGCTCCCGCGCCTCATCGCTATCAACGTCGGCAACACCCGCTCGCACATCGGGCTGTTCGAGGATGGCCGCGTCGAGCGCTCGGAGCGGTTTCTCAACACTGATCTCGCGGCGATCATGCAGTACCTGACGGGGATGTGGAACCCCGCGGGCAGCGGCAGGGCTGGACGAACCGCAGCCGCTGACGGTGGCGGGGCCGGGCCTGCCATCCTCGTGGCTTCGGTCAACGAACCGATGGCGATGAAACTCACCTCCGCGATCAAGGATCAGTTGCAGGCCGAGGTCTATCGCGTGGGTGATGATGTGCCTGTACCCATAGGCCAGCAACTCGACCCCGAGACGATGACCGGCGTCGATCGGCTGCTCAATGCTGCGGCCGCCTACGACATCCTCAAGCAGGCATGTGTCGTTGTTGATGCGGGCACGGCGCTGACCGTCGATTTCGTCGATGGACAGGGGACCTTCCATGGCGGGGCGATCGCGCCGGGGGCTTCGCTGCAACTCAAGAGCCTGCATCAGTACACCGCCGCGCTGCCGGAATTGACGTTCCATGCGCCTGACACCGAGGCGTTCGGCCGCAGCACCGCCCAAGCGATGTACCACGGCGTATTCCACGGCATACGCGGCATGGTGCAGAGGCTAGTCGAGCAGTATGCCGAGGCCTACGGCGCTTTCCCGATGGTCGTAGCGACCGGAGGCGACGCTCAGACGCTGTTTGGCGAGGAGCCGCTGGTGGATCGGATTGTGCCCGATCTCACGCTGCTGGGGATCGAAGTGGCTGCCAAGTACGCGCTGCAGGAAGGACCGGCCGAAGCCGCCGATGACGATCTGGGGTGACGCGGCTCCAAATGCCTGCAGCACAAGGATTTACTGGCTGTTCGCCGGGCTTGGCCGCTAGAATGGTGTGCGATTCGAACATTTCCAGGGAATCACAGCGCCCATAGATGTGTCTGTCGGTTGGCGGCCCGTACGCTCGCTCGTGAAGACGACCAACCGGGCTGTTGAATGGATCGTGGAGACAACGGCGATGCTTCGCATCATCTCTTCCATCACGCGGCGTCATTGGAAACTTGGCGCGATTGTCCTGTGCGGAGTACTGGCGGTCGGGGCCGATTCACTGGCTCTCGCCGACCGAGGCGGTGGCAACAACGGCGGTGGAGGCAAGGGGGGCCAGCCCGCCCAAGCGCCGCGCGGCAATGCAGGCGGTGGCGGTCAGCGTCCGGCCGCGCGCTCAGCCCCGGCGCCGCGATCTGCGCCGCGACAGGCTGCACCGAGGCAGTCTGCGCCGCGTCCATCGTCAGCCAAGCCGGCACCAGCGCCGCGCAGCCAGGCTGCGCCGCCACGGCCGTTCCCCAACGTCAATCAGCCGAGCCCTTCGTCGGGTGGTGCTCGCGCTCAAGCCGCGCCGCGGCGCAATTCTCCCGGGGCGGATGTTCAGCGCGAGATCGCTCGCGCCGCGGAGCGTCAGCGCGAGGTCTCGCGCAGCCGCGGCAATGATCGTCCATCAACCACGAATCGTCCCGATCGGAGCAGCGCCGGCGAGAAGCCCCTGCCCAATGTCAACGGTGGCCGTCCCGATTCCCGCGGTCGCAATGACCGCGACAACAGCCGCGGCGGTGCGCGCGATCCGGACGTGATTCCCAACGTCAACCGGCCGCCACTGAACAAGCCAACGCGCGATGCCATCGATCGTGATGGCGACGGCGGTCGCGACAAGCTGCCGAACGTGAATCAGGGCAGCGCCGGCAACAAACCCGATCGCAACCGCGACGACCTTCCAGGCGTCATCCAAGGCCTCGACGGCGGCAAGCCCGGGCGCAATCGCACCGGCGGTAGCAATACGCTCGGCGGTGCCAAGCCCGGCGAGGCGCTCATCAAGCCTGCCGGCGGCGATCCCGAGGTTCTCCAGGGCTTCAAGCCCGGCCGTCTCAATGGTGGCGACGATCGTCGCACCGGAGGCGGCGGCATGGGCGGCACGCGCGAGGCGCGCGATCCCGAGGTCATAACCGGCATGCGCGATCGCGATGTGCGCAGCGGTAGTGCCGCGGCACGCGAGCGCGTCGTCGTCGACCGCCGCACCGTCGTTGATCGCCGGACCGTCGTGAAGTCATCCTCATGCGGCCACTCGTTCTGTGGCGGCCACGGCGGCTGCGTGTACGCCTACGACTACTGCGATCCGGTCACCTTCTGCGGCTCCGGCAACTGGTACGGCAACTCGGGCTTCTCATTCTCGTTCGGCTACGTGAGCAGCAACTGGGGCTTCAGCGTCGGCTACAACAACTGGTACAACGACTGTAACTACTACGCCCCGGTGTACTCGTGCTATCGGCCGATCTATCCGTGCTACGACTACTACACGCCGTACTACTACTACCGGCCGTACTACTGCCGCCCGTACTACTCGCTTCGGTATTCCTACGGCGGCTACTTCCCGCGCTACACCGTCTTCTCGTCGTACAACTACGCCCCGCATCCGTACTACTCGACGTACTGGTGGCTGTACGACAACAACAACAACTACGGCTACAACGACGGGTACAGCAGCGGTTACTCAAACGGCTATGAAGCGGGAATGGATTCCTCCGGCGATGTCGGTGGCTACCAGCCGACATGGCTGGCTGGCGGTGCGTCGAACGCCGGCGCGGCGACCTCCGAGCCCTACACCCCGCCGGCCCGCGAGATCGCGCCATCGAATGATGGCTGGGATCTGTTGCTGGCCGGTGATGTGCGCGAGGCGCGTCGCGCGTTTGATCGCGACGTGCAGAACGCACCCGGCGACGGCCTGCCACAGATCGGCCACGCCATCACCGCGGGTCTGCTCGAGCGCTACGAGGAGGCTGTCGCGTCGATGCGCAAGGCGCTGCGGGATGATCCTGATGCCTTCAAGGAGGCGCCGCACGATGTCAAGATCGTCGAGCAGATGCGCACGCTTCTGACGCACTACCGCAACGTCACGCGCGACAATGCCAACGACATCGATGGCCAGTTCATGACCGCCGCACTTCGCCACCTGATTGGCGAGGATGCCCTTGCGTACTACGCGGTCAGCAAGGCCATCGAAGCCGGCGACAAGGATCAGAGCGTGATCGTGCTCAAGGTGCTGATCCAGCGCACGCTCGATGCCCAGCCCGACAGCAGTGAACCGGCAGCGACGACGCCTGCAACGGTTCCGAGCATCTTCGAATCGCCCGCTGAACCGTCGGCCGATCATCCGTACTGAGCGCCCTCGATAATCCAGTTGACACCCTTGCGGCCCCGATCCTCGGGGCCGTTTCGTTTGCGTGCGATCGATTGCACGCCGCTACACTCGCTGGCGTTGCCGACGCCGCCCACAATCAGCCCAGCGCCGCTCCAACCGCCGACGCCCATGCGGCCAATGCCGGTGCGCAAGCCGCGAGTGTCGCTGCTCGCGGTGTTCGGGGTGATTCTCGCGGCATTCGCGTGCTGCCCACCGGGAAATCTCATTGGCAGCGTGCTGGGCATGATGGCCTTGCAGCGCATCACGCTTTCGAACGGCGCGTTGCGCGGCAGACGACTGGCCAGGACCGCGATGATTCTGGGCCTGTGCTTTTCGATCGCGGGCGCTGTGGGGTGGTGGCGGATCATGGATGGCATGCAGCGCTGGACCAACGAGACGGCCATCACGCAGGCGCACGCATTCATTGTCGCCGCCCAGCAGGCTGATCACGCCAAAGCGCGTGCAGTGTGGACGACGGCTTCGAACGCGCGGCTTGGAGACGATTCGATTGTCGCCTTCGGGCGGCTCGCCGACGAACGCTATGGCGCGCTGCGCGACGTCAGCGTCAC
>DATKJG010000294.1:0-4379 GCA_035543215.1 Phycisphaerales bacterium
AGCGAATCGTGTGAGGGCACATTGTGGGCTGGCGCGGTGTTGATCTGCACCAGCCGCTCCTCCTGGAGCCGTCGGGCTTCATCCGGTTCGACGTAGTCGCTGTGGCATGATGGCTTGGTTTCCTCTGATCCGGCAGGCACCGCCTGCTGGCCGCCGCTCATCGCGCGTTTCGTCTTGTTCGCGAGACGGTGAACCTCCTCTGGACTCAGCACGCCGCGCTTCTCCAGGATCTCGCGCTGTTCCGCCGTCAGCGCCTCGGACGTGCGCGGCTTGTCCCATGCGAAGGCATCGTCCTTGCCCGATGCGAACTCTTGAATCTCTTTCGAGATGCGCACGCTGCACCAGTCGTGGCCGCACATGGCGCAGAAATCGGTGTCGACGTCCAGGTCCTCATCGTGATACGCCCGCGCCACATCGGGATCGAACGACAGTTCAAAGTGCTTCTCCCAGTTCAGCGCGGCCCGGGCCTTGGTGAGTTCATCATCGCGATCGCGCGTGCCGGGAATGCCCAGCGCGACATCCGCTGCATGGGCCGCGATCTTGTACGCGATGCAGCCCTGCTTGACATCGTCCTTCTTCGGCAGGCCAAGATGCTCCTTGGGCGTGACGTAACACAGCATGCTCGCGCCGTGATAGGCAGCGTTAGTCGCGCCGATGCACGAGGTGATGTGGTCGTAGCCCGGGAAGATGTCGGTCACCAGCGGGCCCAGCACATAGAACGGCGCGCCGTGGCACAGCGTGCGCTGCAGTTTCATGTTGTATTCGATCTGATCGAGCGGCACGTGGCCGGGGCCTTCGATCATGACCTGCACCCCCCAGCGCCAGGCGCGCTCGGTCAGTTCGCCCAACGTCTCGAGTTCCGCAAGCTGCGCGCGGTCGGTGGCGTCGGCCAATCCGCCGGGCCGCAGACCATCGCCGATGGAGAAACTCACGTCGTATCGGCGCATCAACCTACAGATGTCGTCCCACATCTCGTACATGAGATTCTCGCGGTTGTGCACGAGCATCCACTTCGCCAGCAGCGAGCCGCCGCGCGACACGATGCCGATGAGCCGGTTCTTCACGAACTTGAGATGGCCGCGGCGAACGCCCGCGTGAATCGTGAAGTAGTCCACGCCCTGCCGCGCCTGATGCTCCAGCGTCTCCAACACGACCTGCTCGTTGAGGTCCTCGAGTTTGCGCCCGATGATCATGGAATAGATGGGCACGGTGCCGATTGGCACGGTGGAGGCGCCGATGATCGCCTGGCGCGTCGCATCCAGGTCCCCGCCGGTCGAAAGATCCATCACCGTGTCGGTCTGCCAGCGCTCGGCCCAGCGGAGTTTCTCGACTTCCTCATCGGTGGATGACGACACCGGCGAAGCGCCCATGTTGGCGTTGATCTTAGTCTTGGAAGCCCGCCCGATTGCCATCGGATCGAGGTTGAACTTCAGGTGATGGATGTTGGCGGGAATGATCATGCGCCCGGTGGCCACCTCATCCCGCACCTGCGCCGGCGACAAATGGCCTTCGCGCTCCGCGACGCGCCGCATCTGCGGCGTGATGATCCCCAGCCGCGCGTGTTCGAGTTGTGTGATGGGCGTGAAATCGTGCGGACAGGTCACGCGGCGCGTCACGCCGCGCGCGTCGGTGAAGACGACCTGTTGCACTGGAGCGCCGATGCCCACGCATTGCAATGCGTGGGCGTCCGAGTCAGACAGCGTTTCAACGCGCCAATCATCGGGCAGGAAATCCCACGCGGTCCGGTCGCTGGGCGCGGGCATCCCCGGCGTGTCGGGCGAGGAGAACGCCAGCGGCCCGCCGACATCGGGTGCGTTCGCGAACGAGCCCGGCGTGGTGCCCTGGGCGCGCGTGGATGGGTTGATCGCGCCGCGCAACGGGAGCGGCTGCAGCGCGGACAAAAACTCATCGCGCGATGAAAGCGACGAAGATGAAATGATCATGGATCGGTCCTCGCATTTCCTACGCCGGTACGAACCGGATCAGGTTCACGGGTGCATCTCAGCGGGCAGGAGCCAGTCTCCAGCCGCGCCCCGAGCGAATCGTTCATAGTGTAGCCGCCGCTGGCAGACCGGCTCAGGCCGGTCTGCCGGAGTCCTCAAGGATGGTCCCGCCGGCGACTAAGCCGCGCATGAACGGGCTGCGCATGAAGTCGTGCGGGAAGCCGAGTTCGATGCGGATCACCTCATCCAGCACCTTCAAGTGCTCACCGCTGAGCGTGAAGTCCAGACACCCGAGGTACATCGCCATCAGCGACATGCCGGCGTGGAAGATGGCCCAGTGCAATCTCTACGCCGAGCAGCACGCCCTGACGCGGTTCATCTCGATGCAGGTGAGTTACTCGCTGGCGACGCGCGATGTCGTGCGCGACGCTGGCCGGAGGAGCCATCACCGCAAGACATGTCATGTTCCTACATGCCACACTCTGCGAAACGCGCGGACACTGAACGACTTACGGCAGGTTTGGTCACGTTACCTATGTTCGCGCCGCGGCGGCGAGCGGAGAATCTGTGCGCTGTTATGAACGTCCGCTGTCAAGGGTGCGCTGGCGGCATGACACGAGCGCAAACCTCGCGACCCCTGTGGTGCGCGATTGGCCGAAGGCGCCAAGGCGCTGCCCCAGCCACGATCCATCCACCTGCACGAAGAAGGAGATGTCACGCATGAAACGAACGAACCTTTCCGCATCCCTGGCCGGCACGGGTCTGTTGACCTGCGCCGTGGTCGCCTTGGCGCAGACTCCGCCGCCGAGCGAACCAAGGCCCAATCCCACTCCGCCGCCGCAGCGGCCGCAGCAGCCACCAGCCGGTCAGCAGCCTCCTCCGCGCCAGCAGCCACCGGCGCAGCGACCCGCGACTGGCGCACAGGGCGGCTTCATGAAGACGCCGCGCTATGCCGAGCCGCTCGCGGGAGGCGTAAGCGCCAACGCCGTTCAGGTGTTCGCTGACAATGAGTTCAAGGGCGAGCAGGCGACGCTCGACAACGTCATGAAGTCCCACCAGGCCGGTACGCTCAACGAGTTCGCCGCGAACCTGGACAACAGCGCCACGTCATTACGCTGGCACCTGAATCCGGGCGTCCTGGTCGTGCTGTTTGACGAAGCCACCGGTGCCGGTCCGCAACTGGCGCTCTGGGGCCAGGGCCAGATCTCCGACCTGGCGAAGGTTGACTTCAACGAGAAAGCCTCGCGCTGGGCGTGGTACGACCTGGGCGGCAGCGGCGAACCTCGCAGCGCCGGCAACACGGCCATGCCGCACGGCGCGACAGCGCTCGATGCCCCGCTGGGCAACGAGAGCATCGTCATCTTCGATGATCAGCAGTTCAAGGGCGAGCAGCGCGCGATCGCCGGCATCACCGGCCAGAAGGCCGGCGACCTGCAGACACTGCCTGGCAACACCGAGAACTCGGCATCGTCGCTGCGCTGGAGCCTGCCCGAGGGCGCCGTGGTGATCTTCGCTGCCGAGGACGGCGGCAACGACAACATCGTTATCTTCGGCGAGGGCCAGATCGCCGACCTGGGCAAGTGCGATTTCGACAACAAGGCCTCGCGCTGGTCGTGGGCGTACATCGGTTCGCCGACGCGGAGTGAAGAGAGACCCGGTGATCCCAACAAACCGGGCAATCAACCGCCGGCCAAGCAGCCCGGCGGCAACCAGCCAGGCGGCCAACCGCGCGAGCCGTAAGCACCAGGGTGATCGCCACTTTCAAGTGGCCGATCCGCATGCCGGCAGGGGACTCGCACTTCGCGGGTCCCCTGCCTTGTTTCATGGCCGCAACGTGGCGGGCGTTCATGCATAATCAGACGCACGCGGAATGACTCACCATGCGGATGCGTCGCCTCATCGCCATGTCGTTCGCCGTCGCTGCCACAGCGTCCTCCGCTCAGCCTCCTGCGCCTGATCCTGCTCCGCCGGCTCCCGCCAGCGTCGAGGTAGATGTCTCGGTCGATCCGCGCATCGAACTGCTGCTGATCGTGCAGCACCTCACCGGCGACTACGAGAAGCGCACGCGGCTCATCACCGACTTCGATTTTGCGTACAAACGCGAGATCGAGGAACACTTTCGCCCGTTCGCGATGCACACGGTCGTGATGACGTATCGCGCGATGGCGCTCAAGGGCTTCTCGTTCGACGCCGGGCCGCAGGCGATGATGCGGCTGACCGCGGACGAATCGCTTTCGCCTCGCTCGCCCATGCCGGAGGATCTGCTCAAGCGCGTCGGCGGCGCCGAGCAGTTCGAGACCTTCCGCAGCCAAATCGCCGACTTCGCCCAAGCCAGCGGCTTCTGGAAGTTCTTTGCGGATCACAAGCCGCTGTATGACGAGTTGTGCCGGAATGTGAACGAGACCGCCCGGCCCGGCGAACTGGTCGCGGCGCTGA
>DATKJG010000295.1:0-5574 GCA_035543215.1 Phycisphaerales bacterium
GGCCCCGACGCACACGAGATTGCGCACGCACTCATCGATTGCGGCGAGCGCCATCAGGTACGGATCGTCCTTGAGGCCCGTCGCCAGGCCGTTGGCGATCGCGAGGCCGCGCGTCGAGCCCAGCACCGGCGTGATGACCGCCGCATCGCCTGGCCCCGGTCGATCAGCGCTGCCGGTCAACGGCTTGATCACCGTGCGCCCCTGCACTTCGTGATCGTACTGGCGGATGATCCACTGCTTGCTTGCGATGTTCGGATGCGAGAGCAGGTCGATCAGCACATCGCCGACGTGCGGCTGCAGGACCGATTTCGGCGTTTCGACGTTTCGGCGTTTGGGCGTTTCCCACACCGCCTCGCGCAGCGTTTCTGGCAGGCCCTCATGCAAGAAGTCCATCGACAGCCGACCGACCTCCGTGCCGTGATAGCGCAGGATCAACTCGCGCGACTCCGATCCGAAGACACCGAGATCGCACATCTCCACGCCGTGCTTGTCGCAGATCGCCTGCAACGACTTCACATTGGCCGGCGGCACGGCGAGCACCATGCGCTCCTGGGCCTCGCTGATCCAGATCTCCGTGGGTGAAAGGCCGGCGTACTTGAGCGGCGCGCGTTCGAGATCAACGATCGCGCCGAGTTCCTTGCCCATCTCGCCCACGGCGCTGGAGAATCCGCCCGCGCCGCAATCTGTCAGGCCGCTGTACTGGCAACCGCCTGTGGAATCACGCGCCTCGAGAATGGCGTCCAGCAGCATCTTCTCGGTGACGGCGTTGCCGATCTGCACGGCGTGGCTGAACTCGTCGGCGTGCGTGTCGGTCAGTTCAGCGGACGAGAATGTCGCGCCGTGAATGCCGTCGCGCCCCGTGCGGCCGCCCACGGCGATGATTCGGTCGCCGGCCTTCGCCGCGCCGCGAATCTTGTCGCGCGGCATCAGGCCGATCACGCCGCAGTACACCAGCGGGTTGCCCACGTAGTCATCATCGAACCACACGCCGCCGTTGAGCGTCGGGATGCCCATGCGGTTGCCGTAGTCGCGTACGCCGGCGACGACCTGATTGAGAATCCGGCGCGGGGGCAGGCAGCCCGTCGGAACATTCTGGAGATCAGGACTGGCCACGCAGAACACATCGGTGGCGGCGATGGGCTTGGCCGCGAGGCCGGTGCCGATGACATCGCGGATGCAGCCGCCGATGCCTGTCGCCGCGCCGCCGTACGGCTCGATCGCGGATGGATGGTTGTGCGTTTCGCACTTGAAGCACACCGCGTGCTCATCGTCGAAGGCGATCACGCCCGCGTTGTCCACGAACACGCTCAGGCACCACTCGATGCCATCCTTCATGAGCTCATGCGTCGCGGCAGCGACGGTGGATTTCAGGAGGTTGTGGATTGTGACGCTGCCGTCGGCATGAACCTCGTGATTCGGGCGCTTTGCCGTCGCCGCGGCGGCGAGGACGTCGGCTAAGCCTGTTTGGCGATACCGAATCGTCGCCTTCAGGGTCTTGTGCACGCAGTGCTCGGACCAGGTCTGGGCGATGGTTTCCAGTTCGATCTCGCGCGGGTCGCGGCCGAGGCGGCGGTACTCGTTCTGAATCGCCCTCATCTCATCCAGCGACAGAAACAGATGCGCTTCGCGCGACATCTTCTGCAGGGCGGCATCGTCAAGATCGCGCAGCGGCACGCTGCGAACCGCCAGTGTGTACGGCGAGCCGTGCGGGAACGACGCCGGGTGATAAGGACGATCGTGAATCGCGTGAATGACGGTGTTCGCCAGCAGGCGCTCAGCAATGTCGCGGGCCGCCGCGGGCGTCGCGCCCAGCATGTCGTAGCGCCGGCCCGTGCGGACATCGGCCTCGACCCCCAGCATGCTGTGAATGGCGATCTTGACGGCCTCGGCGTCGGGATCCATCACGCCCGGCAGGGGATGGACTTCGATCAGGGCCGAACCGCCGCGGGCCGGGCTCGAGCCGACCGTCGCGCTTTCGGTGACGGGATCGGCGAGCAGTTCGCGGGCCACCTGCTCGATCTGGCTGCGATCGAGATCGCCTTCGATCAGGTACACGCCGCTGGCCTCGATGCGCGCTGGGGCGTCGGCCGCGCGCAGCAATTTCGCGTCGCGCGTCGCGGCCTCGCTGCGCGGATCGGGCATTCCCGCTCGCGGACGCACTTCAATTCGATGAACGCTGGGGGCAGCGGGGGCGGACGACGTGGGCGAGGCCATGTGCCCGGACTCTATCGCCGGCGGCTGCAGCGCGACAACAGCGGCGGCGTAATGATCGTGGCGGATGGCACTTGCAGCGATCGCCCGGGAAGTCGGATTCTTTTCGCTCACGCTGTTGGCGCGGCCGCCGCTTTCCCTTTACAGTCCCGCTCGTCGTGGGCCCGACATCTTCGCGCCCCGCACGGTCATGAGCACTCATCAGCACGTTCTTCCGCATGTGGAACTGTTCACCGACGGCGCCTGCTCGGGCAATCCCGGGCCCGGCGGCTGGGCGTTCATCCTGCGCCACCCCCCCACCAACAAGGAACTGGAGCGCACCGGCGGCCATCCGCGCACGACGAACAACCGCATGGAGTTGATGAGCGTGATCGAGGGCCTGCAGTCGCTGGACAAGCCCACGCGCGTCGACCTCTATTCCGACAGCCAGTACGTCATCAACGGCCTGAAGGAATGGATGGACCAATGGAAGAGGCGCGGCTGGCGCACCGCCAACAAGAAGCCCGTCCTCAACCTGGAACTGTGGCAGCGGCTGGACGACCTGCGGCAGACGCACCAGATCGCCTGCCACTGGGTGCGCGGTCACAATAACCACCCCGAGAACGAACGCTGCGACCGCCTCGCCGTCAAGGCCATCGACGAGCATCGCCACGATCCCCTACCCGCGGCCGACAAGGATTCGTGACAGCGGACTGATTCAGGACGATGATGTGTCTTGCATGGTGATGCGGACGCGCCTATCGCGGACACTCCTGGCCCTCATCGGCTGCTGCCTGTCGTGCGCCCCCCCCGTCGCCCCCGCTGCGCACGCCGCGCCGCCCGACGACCAGATCATTGCGGTCTTCGATGAGCAGCCGGTCGAGTTCGACAAGGCCCTGGCCGACGGCACGCAGCGCGATGGCGCTGTGCGGCTGTATCGCAACGGCCAGCAGATCGAACGCACCATCGCCCTGCCGCCGTTGCCGGCGAATATGCGCGATGCCCGGCGCATACTCGCGACGCTGATCGTTGAGCCGGCGCTGCTGCAGCAGGATGACAAGGTGCGGCCGGTCGATCCGTGGACGCGCCTTGGCTCGGTGACGATCGCAGCCGCGGGCGACACGCCGGCGTCGCGCAGCGAACCGGCTTCGCAGCCCACGACGCGCGCCGCAGCCACCACGCAGCCATCAGCATCGCTTCCGTCGGGCACTCAGCCGGATTATCCCGCCACCACCGTCGCACCGGGATCGCGCGAGATCGAGTTGATGCGCTTTGTTACACCGTTTGGTGGCCCGGCGACGTACACCGCCGACCTCACCGCGTTCGCGCCGCTGCTGGCTGGCGAGCACTCGATTCGTGTCTGGATCAGCACATGGAAGCAGCCGGCATGGAAGGTCACGCTGACGCTGTCGTACACCACCGAAGGCGTGGGCTATCGACGGCCGATCTGGGCCGCGCCGATCTTCAACAGCGAAGTCACGGCGGAGAAGCGCACGATCAAGGCGAGCGTCGACGTGCCGAAGGGCCTGTCGCGTCCGCGCCTGCACCTGCTGACCACCGGTCACGCCACCGACGGCGCAGGCGGCGACGAGTTCATCAGCCGCTCGCACGTGCTGCGCATCGACGGCATCGAAGTCGCACGGTGGCGGCCATGGAGTGAACGCGGCGGACCGCTGCGCCAGACGAATCCCACCAGCGGTCGCATGGAGATCGATGGCCGGCCGCTGTGGGCCAGCGACCTTGATCGCAGCGGATGGAATCCGGGCCTGCTGGTCGAACCGATGCAGATCCCTTTGCCCGAACTCACCGCTGGCAGGCATGCGATCGAACTGGAGATTCTCAACATCCGGCCGAAGGATCAGTCGGGCTATGGATACTGGCGCGTCAGCGCGATCGTCGTGTGTGACGAACCCTGGCCGCCGGGCGATGAGATTTCGGGGCCGCCGTGAGATGAATGCCCCTTGCTTCCATATTCGGCTCCTTCTGATGTTGCTGACCATCGCACTCTGTTCGTGCGGTGCACCTGAGAAGCCGGCGTCATCGAATGCCACCACGTCGCCGCCGCCGGTGCAGATCGACGTGCGGCCTGTTGAAGAAGATCAGTCAGCGGCCACGCTGCGGCTGCTCGATGAGAAACTCAACTCGGCCCAACTGGCGGCAGGCAAGATCGCCACGATGCCCGATGTGAGCGATACGCGGGCCCGGCAGGAGATTCTGCTGCATGCGTCGCTCTATCGCGCCGCCTACGAAAGTCGCGTCGCGCGCAACCTCACGCACTTCGTGCTCGACCCGGTCAAGGAGAACGATCCGCCCGACATCGGCATCGACAGCGATGAGTTTCGACTGCGCGTGCTCGGATCGCTGGATGATCTCAAGGTTCCCATTGCGTGGGTGACCGAGACCTGGCGGCGCACCGGCGTCGATCGCTTCCCCGGCGAGGAGCCGCGCCCGCTGGCGACGCGACTGCGGATCGTCATCTTCAGCCGCGATGAGAACGCCGGCATCGTCCGCGGCGAGGTCGGCGATTGGACAGCCGGAGGCGGGGCCAGCCGCCAAGGCGTCACCTGCCGCTGGGATGGCCTGATGTGGCAGATCGAACGCGATCCCGTGCGAATGACGTGGTGAGGGCAGGTTTCAGGTGACAGGCGTCAGGGGGTGTCGGGCCGATCGCTTGCCGCAATTGGTTGGCTCTGCTACAGTTTCGCCCTCACTTTTGCCCAAGGATGGGGGATCTCGTCGTTGGCGTGGCATCGCCTTGACGTACTCCCGCCGCCCTCGCAAGCCCTGACCTGTCACCTCAGATCCTCCCCATGCCCACGCTGAACCAACTGGTGCGCAAGCCCCGCCTGATGCCCAAGGCCAAGTCCAAGGTCCGCGACCTGGATGAATGTCCGCAGAAGCGCGGCGTGTGCCTGCAGGTGCGCACCATGACGCCCAAGAAGCCCAACTCGGCCCTGCGCAAGGTCGCCCGCGTGCGCCTGTCCAACGGCCGCGAGATCACCGCGTATATCGGCGGCGAAGGCCACAACCTGCAGGAGCACTCGATCGTGCTCGTGCGCGGCGGCCGCGTCCGCGATCTGCCCGGCGTGCGCTACCACGTCGTGCGCGGCTCGCTCGACTGCCTGGGCGTCGACGGCCGCAAGAAGGGCCGGTCGAAGTACGGAGCGAAGCGGCCGAAGGGTTGAGTCGATCGATTCTGGATTTTGGATTTCGGATTTCGGATTCACACACTGGCAAGTAATCGCGACGCGACCAACGCCGCGGTGAACATGTGTTCGTCGCATCGACGAACGATGAGCCACAAGGAGTATTTGCTCGCATGACCGGCCGCATCACTCGTTCCGCCACGCAACTTCGCCCCGATCCGCGCTACAAGAACCGCAC
>DATKJG010000296.1:0-2369 GCA_035543215.1 Phycisphaerales bacterium
AACTCGAACTCAATGGCGCCGTGGAGCGATTTGAACGAATTGAGATTCTTCACCTCGACCACGGGCGTGGCGAACTCCCGGCCGTCACGCGTGTCGATGATCACGTTGATGTTGGGTTCGAAGCGCATGTGGCCGCGCTGCATGATCGCCTCGCTGACACCGAGGAACCGGCACAGCGTGCGAAGCTCCTGCGCATAGGCCACGGCTTCGTCGGCTGATGTCAGGTCCGGCGCGCTGACGATCTCCAGCAGTGGCGTGCCGGCGCGGTTGTAATCCACCAGCGAACCGTCGTACCGCGCTCCTCCCGGCAGTTCGTGGCCGAGTTTGCCCGCGTCCTCCTCCAGGTGCGCGCGGATGATGCCGACCTTGCGCATCGCGCCGCCCTCGGCCCCCCCAAGGTGCACATCGATCTCGCCATCGAAGCACAGGGGAAGGTCGTACTGACTGATCTGGTAGCCCTTGGGAAGATCCGGGTAGAAGTAATTCTTGCGATCCCAGCGGCTGTGGCGGGCGATCTGGCAGTTGAGCGCCAGTCCCACGAGCATTGCCTGTTCGACGGCCGCGCGGTTCATCACCGGCAGCGCGCCGGGCAGGCCAAGGATGACCGGATCGATCAGGCTGTTGGGCGGTGCATCGAAGTGATCCCGATGCGCCACGCTGGCGGTGCGCGAGAACAGGCGCGTGCGCGTGGCCAGTTCCACGTGCACCTCCATGCCGATCTTCAGACGGGCTGACGCGACGGCAGTCACGATGCCCGCATGCTAGCAACGACCGCGGAGGGTTGATCGTGACGCTTCATCTGTGCGCTGCGATGCTGCGCCTCGTCCTCGATGCAAGGCGCCGCCAGCGCGGTCCAGCCGGTCTGGTGGCTGGCGCCGATGCCGCGACCGGTATCCGCATGAAAATACTCGTGGAAGAGCACGAGATCGCGCCAGTGCGGATCACGCGCGTAGCGTCCTCCGGCATCATCACCGTGGCATGGCCGCCGGCCGTGCTCGTCGGCAAGGAAGATCGTTCCCAGGCGCCGCCGCAGTTCATCGGCAACCTCGTCGAGGTTCAGGAATCGCCCCGAACCGGTCGGGCATTCGACCTTCAATGCGTCGCCATAGAAATGGTGATAGCGTTCGAGCGCCTCGATGATGAGATAGTTGACGGGGAACCACACCGGCCCGCGCCAGTTGCTGTTGCCGCCGAATAGGTCGGTGGTGGATTCGCCGGGCGTGTAGTCGACGCGGAATTCCTCGCCCTGCACCTGCATGATGAAGGGCCGGCCTTCGTGCACGCGCGACAGCGAGCGCACGCCATACGGCGAAAGGAACTCGCTCTCATCGAGCATGTAGCGCAACACGCGCTCGAGGCGATCGCGCGACGCAATCGCGAGCATGTAGTCGGCCCGACCTGGTCCGTCGCGCCGGAACGAAACATGCCGGGCCAGTTCGCGGCGATTCTCCAGGAACCAGTTCATGCGCTTGCGAAAGCCCGCGAGTTGATCGATCTGAGCGTCCGCAAGAACCTCAACGGCGATCAGCGGCAAGAGGCCGACCATCGAGCGGATCTTGAGCGGCCCGGTCATGCCGTCGACGTGGATGTGGTCGTAGTAGAAGCCGTCGACGTTGTCCCACAGTCCCGATCCGCCGAGCGTGTTCATGGCATCGGTGATCGAAACGAAGTGCTCGAAGAACTTGGACGCGACATCCTCGTACACCGGGTCGTGGGCCGCGAGTTCCAGCGCCATGGCGAGCATGGTGGAGCAATAGAACGCCATCCACGCCGTGCCGTCGGCCTGCTCGAGGTGGCCGCCGCCGGGCAGGGGGCGCGAGCGATCGAACACGCCGATGTTGTCCAGCCCGAGGAATCCGCCGGCGAAGATGTGGTTGCCCAAGGGATCCTTGCGATTGACCCACCACGTGAAATTGATGAGCAGCTTGTGAAAGGCCCGCTCAAGGAACGCGAGATCGCGCTGGCCACGGGCGGCGGTCGCCTTGTACACGCGCCAGCACGCCCACGCGTGCACCGGCGGATTGACATCACCGAACGCGAATTCATACGCCGGTATCTGCCCGTTGGCGTGCATGTACCACTCTCGCAGCAGCAGCAACAACTGCTCCTTGGCGAAGTGCGGATCGACCCGCGCGAACGCGATCATGTGGAACGCGAGATCCCACGCCGCGTACCACGGGTACTCCCACTTGTCGGGCATGGAGATGACATCGCGGTTGAACAGGTCGCGCCAGTCGCTGTTGCGGCCGGTCCAGCGGGCAGCGGGCGGGGGAGGCTGCGTGGGATCGCCTTCCAGCCAGTCCTCGATCACGTAGTGATAGAACTGCTTGCTCCAGAGAAGCCCGGCGTACGCCTGGCGCGCGACGGTG
>DATKJG010000297.1:0-3662 GCA_035543215.1 Phycisphaerales bacterium
AATACACGTTGGTGGGGCCGCTGCAGCCCGCAGCGAACGTCGCCGCCAGCAGCATCAGCGCGCATCGCCATCCAGCGGTCCGACCCGTGGGCATGCGTGTGCGATCCATCATGGTCAACAATCGGCGCAGTCGATGCTCAACCTCCAACGCACAGCGGCCCAATCGCGCCGAACGCAGGGTCACAGGCACTGTACCACGGCCTCCACTTCCGATGCAGACCCGAGAATCACGCTCGTGCGCTGATGGATGGTGCGCGGCTGGATGTCGAGTATCCGCTGGACGCTGTCCACGCCGTCGCCGTTCGTCGCGCTCGACGCCACGGCCTTGCCGCCCGCCTGCTCGATGAGCATGGCCATCGGGTTGGCCTCGTACATCAATCGCAGTTTGCCTTCGGGGTTCTTTCTCGTTGGTGGGTAGATGAACACGCCGCCCTTGAGCAGCGTGCGATGCACGTCGGCCACCATCGAGCCGATGTACCGGCTGCTGTAGCCCCGGCCATGGGCCCAGTCGAGATACGCGTTGTAGCCGCCGGGGAAGGTCGAGCGGTACGCCTCGTTGATCGAGTACGTCTTGCCGGTCGCCGGCATGGACAAGCCCTTCTTGACGAGGATGAACGCGCCAATCGACTGATCGAGCACGAACATGTCCACACCGTTGCCGGTGGTGAGCACGAAGACGACCGAAGAGCCGTAGAGGATGTAGCCGGCAGCGACCTGCGTGCGCCCCGGCTGGCACACGGTCTCCATCGCGCCGGGAATGCCGGGGTCGTTGCGGATGATGCTGAAGATCGTGCCCACGCCCACGCTGACATCGAGGTTGGATGAGCCGTCGAGCGGGTCGAAGATCACGCAGTACTTGCCGCCCTCGTTGCCACGGCGGATGATCGTCGGCTGGTCGTCTTCCTCGGAGGCGACGACGGCGACGCTTGGCCGGTTGCCCAGAAGTCGCAGCAGGATCTCATTGGCGATGACGTCGAGTTTCTGCTGCGTCTCGCCGTGCACGTTGGAATCGCCGGCATCGCCCAACACATCCTCGATGCGTGCACGGCGGACTTTGTTGGCGATCGCCTTGCCCGCCAGCGACAGAGCCGAAAGGATCCACGTCAGCTCGCCGCTGGCCCCCGGATGATTCATCTGCTCAGCGATGATGTGGCTTTGCAGCGTCGTGAGGTTGTCGCGAAGGGCGTAGGTGTGGGGCATCGTGCGGCTCGCGCGGAGTCGTGCGTCGTGGCAGGTCGCGATTGTAGCGGGCGCCCGCACGCGGTCGACCGCCCGCCACACTATCGATGGTCAAGCGATGGTGATGGGAATCCGCAGCGCGAAACGACATCCACCACCGTTGTCAGGGCGCTCGAACGTGAGGTCGCCGCCAAGGTCCCGCGCCAGCCCGCGCGACAGCGCCAGGCCCAGGCCGACGCCGGGAATGGTGTCTCCCGGGCCGTGCGCGCCGCGATCGAAGGCCTTGAAGATCGCGCGCTCGTGCTCGGCGGAGATGCCCGGGCCGTGATCGCGCACGGCCATGCACAACCGGTCGCCAGCGCGATCGATGTCGAATTCAATCCGCTTTTGCCGGGATTCGCTGGCGTACTTGCAGGCGTTATCGACGAGGTTGAAGAGAATCTGCTCGATGACCTCGGCGTCTGTGCGGATGTTGGCGCCTGATGTGCGATCGGTGATGAGCAGTTGCATGCCTGCATCTTCAGCCCGGCGCTGCAGGACGCCGCGCACGCGCGCGATCAGTTCGGCAGTCGTCATCGCCTGCACGTGCCGCGCCTGCCGGCCCTCTTCAAGCCGCGCGTAGGTGAGCACGTTCTCGACCAGCGTGGAAAGCCTGCCTGATTCCTGCTGCAGCGTGCGCAAGTACGTCTGCCTCTGCGAATCATCGCGCACCATGCCCTCGGCGAGCATCTCCGAGTACATCCGGAAGGTCGTCAGCGGCGTGCGGAGTTCGTGCGTCACCGCCGAAGCGAAGCGCGAGCGCTTCTCGCCATAGAGAATGCTGGAGCGCAACGTCATGCCGGCGGCGAGGATCGCGCCAAGCACCGCCAGCCATGCCAGCGCCAGCGTGGTGCGGGCGGGTGTCAGCAAGGCGGCGCCGCGGCCAAGAGCGAAAGGCGGACACGGCGCCTCCAGCGTCACCGGCACGCTGCCCAGCAGTCGGCCCGACTCCAGGAGCGCCGGCGAGGGATTGGGCTCGGGATGCAGCCTGCCCTCCGGAAAGATGTCCTTGATCTGATCGAGCAGCGCGCCCTGCAGAGCCGGCCAGTCGCACAGGATTCCCTGGTATACGGTTTCAGCGCCGATGTGAACGCGGCGCAGCAGGAGCAGTGTCATCGATTCGTCGGAGACTCCGGACGATGTCGTCGGCTGCGCGACGTCGTGCACGGCAGGTGAGACTGATTGTTCATCCGACAGCGACGGCAGCCAGACGGGAACGAGTTCATCCACCTGCACAGAATCGACATCGACGATCGCCGCGCCCTTCTGCGGCATCATCATCACCTGCCCCTTCTGCGAAGGGCCGGAGTCTTCCTGCTGCTGCGAGCCGTAATTGCTCGCGGCGCGCTTGCCGATGTCGGCCTTGGAGATCACGCTCTGCACCTCGGCCCGCTGCTGATTGCCGGAGGCCCACTGCTGCAGATCCTGCGCATTGGGCTCGAGCGCTTGAGCCTTCGGCTGCTGAGACTGCGCGTACTGCCGCGAAGCTTCGGGCATCGGTGGCAATGGGAGACCCGATGATTGGAATGCGATCTGACCGGGCGGCGCGGGCGGCCAGTTGTCCCCCACCAGGTTTGCCAGCAGCGTCTCGGCGCTCAGGACACACGCATCGAGCCGCACCGGCGGCAGCGATGGCGGCTGCAGCAGGAGCCTGACGCGATCCAGTCGCGGCTGCCGACGTTCGATGGCTCCCGGCTCGAGATAGCGCTTGCCTTCCTCGCCGCCTTCAGCCAGATCGCGCCAGTTGCCGGTGGGAACCTGAGGGCTCGTGATCTCGCCGTTCGCGCCTGCCTGGAAATGCAGGAGGAACACATCGCTTTCGAACGTCAGCAGCGGCGAAGGCGTGATGACCTCGCCCGGCTCGATCTCGTTGAGGATACGCGTGTAGGCGCGCTGCTGGGCATAGAAGGGCAGGTATTCGAAGTACGGCCGCAGGCGCTCGCGGCCGATGCGCGGGCTCAGCCAGAAGTCCATTCGATACAGCGCCAGCCGCACGGAGGCTTCGTGGGCCGCCTGGGCTTCCATGCGCAGCACGAGCGCGGTGATCCACACCAGCGCCGCAATCACAAGCGCTGCGCCGGCCGAGAACAGGAACCACCATGTGCGGCGGGAAGTCATGAGAAACGTCCAAACGTCAAAACGTCCAAAGGGCTGTCGCTCCTGCGGTCATTTGGACGTTTGGACGTTTTGACCTTTCGACTTTCCGGCGTCGCAGACGCCGAGCATGTATCCCTTGCCGCGAACGGTCTTGATGATCTCGCCGTCAGCGTCACCGAGTTTCTCGCGGAGCCGGGCGATGTGCATATCCACCGTGCGCGTCTCGATGTTCTTGGGATCGAGCCCCCACACGCGCTGCAGCAGTTCATCGCGATCGACGGCCCGGTCGGCGTTGGCGGCAAGATAGCGCAGAATCTCGGCTTCGCGCTCGGAGAGCGAGACGACCG
>DATKJG010000298.1:0-6216 GCA_035543215.1 Phycisphaerales bacterium
ATGCCAGCCCCGCCAGGATCCACCTTGGCTCGCGACCGCCGCGCTGCACGACCCAGTCGCCCCGCTCCCCGAGCGTGCCCCCGCATTCGGGGCATCGCCCTTGGGGGTTGTCGTGAATGTCATAGCCGCAGATCGCGCACCGCAACGGCAACGGCGTCATAGGTGGATGAGCCGAAGATGATGGTTCGGCTGCGCACATACGCGTAGGAACCATACGCACGCTCCGCGGCGCCTGACTCCGCCTGTCATTGACCGGCGCCATTTGACCGATATCCTTCCTGCATCCATGCACATTCGCAGCGCCAGCACGACAACGACTACGCCCCTGAAGGGCTGACGGCCGTCGCTGCGCTTCGATGACTCCCACCATCCCTGCAGGCACGGCCGAAAGCCGTGCCTGTTTTCGTTTACCATCCCTCTCGATTCGGAACTGTCCTCCCATGCCTCGCATCACCCTTCCAGATGGCAGCGTTCGCGAATACGGCTCGCCCGTTTCCGCCGCTCAGGTCGCTGCCGACATCGGCCCGGGCCTGGCCAAGGCCGCTATCGGCGCCAAGATCAACGGCCAGCTGAGCGACCTGTCCACCGTCATCGACCGCGATGCCAGCCTGGCGCTGGTGACTTCGATGGATCGCAAGAGCGGCGAGTCATCGCCCGATGCGCTCTATCTCATTCGCCACAGCGCTGCGCACATCATGGCCGAGGCCATCCAGCGCATCATTCCCGGCGTACAACTCGTATACGGCCCGCCGCTCGACAGCGGGTTCTACTACGACATGGGAGTGCCCGCCGCTCGGCCGATTCGCGCCGAGGATTTCGCCGCGATCGAAGCCGAGATGGCGAAGATCATCGCAGAGGATCGGCCCTTCACCCGCTACGAGATGCCCGTCAACGAGGGCATGTCGAAACTCAAGGGCGAAGGCAGCAAGTACAAACTCGACAACGCCCAGCGCGCCATCGAGGCCGGCTCCGACAAACTCAGTTGGTACGCCACCGGCATCCCACAGAAGAATTGGGAGGATCTATGCCGCGGCCCGCACGTGCCGTCCACCGGGAGAATCGGCGCGTTCAAGGTCATGTCGCTCGCCTCGTCGTACTGGCACGGCGATGAGAAATCCGATCGCCTCACCCGCGTGTACGGCACCGCGTTCGCCGACAAGAAGCAACTCGACAAGCACATCGCGATGCAGGAGGAGGCGAAGAAGCGCGATCACCGAATCATCGGGAAGCAATTGCGCCTTTTCCACATCGATGAAGCCGTCGGCCAGGGACTCATCCTCTGGACGCCCAACGGCGCGGTTATTCGCCAGGAGCTCATGAACTTCATCGGCGAGCAACTTCGTCGCCAAGGCTATCACCAGGTCTTTACTCCGCAGATCGGCAAGCTTGGCTTGTACAAGACCTCCGGTCACTTCCCCTACTACCAGGACTCGCAATACCCGCCGATCCTCGAGCACGATCAACTGGCAATGCTCGCAAAGGAGGGCTGCTCGTGCGCCGATCTTTCCAATCGCATGAAGGCCGGCGACATCGACGGCTACCTTCTGCGGCCGATGAACTGCCCGCATCACGTCAAGATCTTCGACTCGGCGCCGCATTCCTATCGCGATCTGCCCGTGCGGCTCTGCGAGTTCGGCACCGTGTATCGCTGGGAACAGTCTGGCGAGATCGGCGGCATGACCCGCGTCCGCGGGTTCACCCAGGACGATGCGCACCTGTTCTGCACGGAGGAGCAGGTGGGGCCCGAACTGCTCGGCTGCCTTGAACTGGTCAAGATCATCTTCGCGACCCTCGGCATGAAGGACTACCGCGTGCGCGTCGGCCTGCGCGACAAGAACTCCGACAAGTACATCGGCGACCCGAAGAACTGGGACAAGGCCGAGGAAGCCTGCCGCAACGCGGCCAAAAGCCTTGACGTGCCGTTCACCGAGGAGCCGGGAGAAGCGGCGTTCTACGGCGCGAAGATCGACTTCATCGTGCGCGATGTCGTCGGGCGCGAATGGCAACTCGGCACCGTGCAGGTCGACTACAACCTGCCCAACCGCTTCGATCTCAAGTACATCGGGCCCGACAACCAGCCGCATCGACCGGTGATGATCCACCGCGCGCCCTTCGGGAGTTTCGAGCGCTTCATCGGGGTGTTGATCGAGCACTTTGCCGGCGCGTTCCCGACCTGGCTCGCGCCCGAACAGGTTCGCGTGCTGCCCATCAGTGAGAAGACCGCTGACTATGGAAGGCGCGTGCTGAGCGATCTGAAAGCCATCGGCGCCCGCGCCTCGATCGATGAATCCGGCGAGAGAATCCAAGCCAAGATCAAGGTCGCGACCGACGAAAAGATTCCGTACCTGCTCATCGTCGGACCGCGCGATGCTGAGGGCGACCTCGTGAGCGTGCGCGCCCGCGGCATCATGCATGACCTGGGCTCGATTCCGCGTACGGCCTTTGTCAAGACTCTGCAAAGCGAGATCGCCTCGCGCGGCCGCAGCAGCGTTCTGGGCGAGCACTTTCCCAACGCCAACGCCAAGCCCGAGCCGGTCGCGGTTTCATGAGCGCCAAATCAGTTCATGCGAAACGGCGGCCCTACTCCGAATCCCGACCAAAACCCTTCATTCGATCTTGCCCGCGTGCCGATTGGAAGGTACTGTTGGGGCGTATTCGGACGCTGCCCATGGCTCTGCCGGCGATCCGCGATACACCGGAGTTCACGCGCTGATGCGTATGTCTGCATCTCTTGTCACATCGCAGACGGCCACCTTGTAATGCCGTCCGGCGCTGCGCTTCGACATCTCGTCTTTTCGTTCGGGACATCGCCGCCGGCGTCTCGGCGGCACGCTCGTTGTCCGTGCATTGCCTGACTCTTTTGGAGGTTTGAGCCATCTCACGTTTTCAGCGTCCTGCCCGTCCCTGGGAAAACCGCGGCCCGGCCATCAACGATCGCATCCGCGCCAAGGAAGTCCTGCTGATCGACGAGAACAACGAGAAAGTGGGCGTGGTGGCCACCATCGAAGCCCTCCGCCGCGCGCACTCGGCTGGCCTGGACCTCGTGGAGGTCTCGACTGAGAGCACGCCGCCGGTCTGCCGCATCCTCGATTTCGGCAAGTACAAGTACGAGCAGGCCAAGAAGGAGAAGGCGAGCAAGGCCAAGACCAAGACGACGGAAATGAAGGAGGTGCGGCTGGGACGCTCGATGAAGATCGACCCACACGACGTGGGCATCCGCGTCAATCAGGCACATGGCTTCCTTATGGAGGGCCACAAGGTGCTGATCGTGCAGAACTTCCGCGGTCGCGAGTTGCAGCACCGCCACCTGGGCGATGCCCGCATGAAGCAGATCATCGAGAAGCTCGCGGACGTAAGCAAGGTTGAAATGGCGCCCCGCCTGAACGGTCGCCGAATGTCGATGATTCTCACGCCCGACAAGTCGAAGATCGACGCCCTGGCGCGCAAGGCTGGGACGTACAAGCCGGCAGCGACAGACTCCGCGCCTGCGGCCGAAACGCAGCCGGCGGCCCCGACCGTCGTGGTGTCACAGGACGCAACCGCATCGCCGGCTGCGACTACGGATGGCGCCGTCAAGGAGAAGAAGTCGAGGAAGGCCGCCCCAGCCGCCTGACTTCCCGGACGCATCGCGCAAACCCGGTGCTTTGCTGACCCTTGCAGATGACAGGGAAGGGCGCGACAGATTGCCTGCGCAGGCGCATCTCTCGGCAATGGACGCACATCTCGCCCGTTCTTCCGCAGGAACATTCGTAACTTTCAGCCGTCTGTTCCGATAGAGAGGAAGTGTCGGCTCTCCGCCGACCTCACGTCCCTCGCCTCACCGTTTCCGAACGCGAGGGGAGCACGCAGATTCGCTTTCAAGCTGCGACCGCTGTCGCCGCATGAACGCATCAATCACGTCCAATGCGACGGCTCGCCATCATCTCCGACATTCACGGCAACGTGCAGGCGTTGGAAGCCGTGCTGGCGCGCATCGATGAACTCGAGGCTGATGAGATCGTCTGTCTCGGCGACATCGTCGGCTACGGGCCCAACCCGGGCGAATGCCTGGAAATGGTCCTGTGCCATTGTGGCGTGGTGATCCAGGGCAATCACGAGGAAGCCGCGATCAAGCCCACGCAGGCCGCGACTTTCAACGGCGTTGCGCGCGAGGCCATCGATTGGACGCGCCGGAGCATGAATCCCAAGCACCTGGCTACCTTGCGCCGGCTGCCGCGCTTCGCATCCGTCGGCGAGAATGTCATGTGCGTGCACGACAATCCCGTGCCCGGCCCTTCCGACTACATCCACGACAAGCAGATCGCCGCCCTGGCGTTCCGCGGCGTCGAGGTGCCTGTGTGCCTCATCGGCCACACACACGTGCCCATGGTGTTTGAGGCCCCCACGCTCGATCCTGACGACACGCTCACGGCTCCTGAGTTGATCGCCTATCTGCCGTTCAACGGGAGGCCGATCGAACTCGACGCCGATCGCCGCTACCTCTGCAATCCCGGCTCCGTCGGCCAGCCGCGCGATTGCGATCCGCGCGCTAGTTTCGCAGTGCTCGATCTCGAGGAATCCGGTGGCGGCACGTTCCAGGTAATGCGACAGGAGTACGACATCGCGGCCGCGCAGTTGGCCAGCCATCGCGCAGGCCTGCCGACGATTCTCGCCGATCGCCTCGCGCTGGGCGCCTGATCGAAACCTGATTTGGTGAAGCAAGGCAGACGCTTGGTAAGCCGGGCGCGATCCGTCTCACCTCCGACTCGGGCAACATTCTCAAAACACGGTGATCGACGCAGTTCGCGATTCAACCGAACGCCGGAGCGATCCGATGATGCGTAGTTTGCTTGTGCGCCGCGGCCGTGCCAGCCGCACTGCGGCGCGGTAGCATGCCGCGCGCACATCGAGCGCCCCTCGAAGAGCGCGGCGGCATCATCCGTTTCTTCGTTTCGCTGGTTCAGTCGCATCGTCCATGCGCGATGAATGTTCGGAGAGTTTGATGACACGCAGCAGATTGACCGCTGTTCTGAGCGCCCTGGTGGCTCTCGCCGCCGCCGGCCTGATGGCCGCGCCCGAGGCCCGCGCTCACGAGACCGACCAGTACACGCTGCCCCGCCGCGACTTCGCCGACCTGGGCCCCTACTTCAACGCCTATTTCTACGACGCGATCGAGAGGGGCGTGAAGCGCGTCAACGATCGCATCGCCGCTGCCCGGGGCAGCCGCCTCAGCGAAATCAAGAGCCTGCAGGAGGACAGCGCGATCGTGCATTCGGTCAATAGCGAGTTCCCCAACGCGATGTCCGTGATCGAGGGCCTCGACATCGAGTTCGGATCCTCCGCCCTGCGCGAGGCGTACCCCGGCGAGATCACCGGCTACAAGGAAACGTTCACGAACATCTACGAGAAGGCCCACTTCATCCTCGACCCGCGGCAACTGTTCCGCATTTGGCTGGCCAAGACGTTCTACGCCTACGGCGTGTACCTGGGAGGCGACAAGATCGGCCACTTCACCGACATGGGGATGAACTATTGGAACTCGTACAAACACGCGCGCCAGCAGGGGGCCAACGAGGACGAGGCCACGGCCCAGGCCATCAAACTCGGCACACAAGGACTCATCTTTTCCGAAAAGGGCATGCTCGGCTATCTCTCGGCCGGGTCCTATTCCAACGGCGACATGATCTCCAACTACCTCGGGTTCGTGTTCTATAGAAACCTGACATCGCCCATGATGCTCAAGGGCCGCGAGCATCCGGCGATGGTGGTGCGCGACGGCGATTCGTGGAAGATCGCCCCGCACGTGCAGCGCGATAACGACTTCATGGCTGTCTTCTTCGACGATCACCTCAACGAAGCCCTGAATCCCAGCCACTACGAAAGCGGCATGCGCGGCAAGATTCGCGAGGCGATCAAGCAGCGGCAGAACGACCTGCTGGACCGCTACTCCGACGTCAACGGGCTGCGCAGACCCATGGCGTGGTTCGAAACCAAGGCCCGCGAGTGCTTTACGTACTACGGCGTCGATTACGGCCACAGCGGCCCGCTGGAGGAATTGAACCTGCTGAGCAAGATCTGCTTCGATCCTCTGCCGGCCGAGGCCTCGCCCGGCGATCGCAACGATCGCGGCTACACACCTCTGCACGACGCGGTGATTCGCGGCGACCTGGCTCGCGCGCAGGCGCTGCTGCGGGCAGGCGCCGACGTCAACGCGCAAGTCCGTTCCGGCGAACGCTT
>DATKJG010000299.1:0-3004 GCA_035543215.1 Phycisphaerales bacterium
CGAAGGTCAGGACGCCGGCATCGACGCGATCGCCGACACCACCAGCACCGCC
Source organism: Phycisphaerales bacterium (assembly GCA_035543215.1). Lineage (GTDB taxonomy): Bacteria > Planctomycetota > Phycisphaerae > Phycisphaerales > SM1A02 > DATKJG01. The sequence goes on from DATKJG010000299.1 coordinate 53, forward strand.
ACGCCCACGGCGTAACTGGCCTTGTCTGTCAGGGCAAAGACCACCGGATCATGGTGCAGCGTGCCGCGCTGGGCCGCGAACCACAGCCGCGTGATCCAGTACAGCAGCAGCGGGCAGATCAGCCACAGCCACTCGACGCGCGGATACAGCAGGGCCGCATCGTCGCTGTTGAGGTACAGCGCGAACACCATCACCGCCATGTAGCCCGAGGTCGGCCCGAGCGTACGGATCAGGTCGAGATCGACCACGAGATACGCGCGGCCGGGTGACTGCTCGCGACCCTCGCCATCGAGCGCGTGCAGTTCCGTGTAGCGTTTGGCGAAGGCGATCGAGAGAAACATGAACATGCCAAAGGCCAGCAACCACGGCGAGAGTGGGACTTCGACCGCCGCGCCGCCTGCGAGCAATCGCACCGCGTACAGCGCGGCCAGCGTCAGCACATCGAGCATGAGCATGCGCTTGAGCCGCCACGAATACAGGCCTGAGAGACCGAGATAGCACGCCAGCCATGCAGCGAAGTCCACCGGCAGCAGCCACGACAATGCCGCGGCGGCGAGCACGCACACGACCATCAATGTCATCGCGGTCTGAGGCGTGACTTCGCCCGATGCGATCGGCCGCTTGGATTTTTCCGGATGCTGCCGATCGGATTCGCGATCTCGCAAATCGTTGAACACGTACATCGCCGACGCCCCGAGGCAGAACGACGCGAACGCGATGGCGACGCGCAGCCACGCCTCGGCGTCGCCCAGCCGGTGGGCCGCCAGCAGCGGCAGCGCCACGAGCAGGTTTTTGGCCCATTGATGCGGGCGCAGACAGCGAATCAGCGCGGACATGAATCATTCATCGGCATGATGCTGCATCAACGCGCACGTCGACACGCCGGGTCTGGCATAATCACCCTTTGGCAGCCGCGACCACGCCGCGTTCGACAACGACCGCCGGCCGATCATCGCGTGGCTTGGCAGGAGCCGCGGGTCGAGCCAGTCTCGGGAAGTAATCCTGGATGGCCGACACCGTCCATGTGCCGGCGCGCAAGGCCGCAATGGCCTGCACCGCCGCGCGGGCGCCGGTCATCGTCGTGATCATCGGCACACGGTTGCGCACCGCTGTCGCGCGAATGCGGCCTTCATCGGTGTTCGCGCCCTTGCGCGTCGGCGTGTTCAGAATCAGGTTGATCTCGCCATTGGCGATCTTGTCGAGGATGTTCGGCCGCGCGCCTTCGCTGACCTTCCGCAATACGACCGTGTCGATGGCGTGCTGGCGCAGCAGTTCGTGCGTACCTCCGGTGGTCAGGACCGTAAAGCCCATTGAGACCAGCAGCCGCGCGATTTCCACCGCGTGCGGCTTGTCGGAGTCGCGCACGCTCATGAAGACGTTGCCTTTGGTCGGCAACTTGATGTTCGCGCCCATGAGCGCTTTGGCCAGTGCGACCGCCGGCGAGCGGTGCGCACCCATGACTTCGCCGGTCGACCGCATCTCCGGGCCGAGTACGACATCGACGCCGGGGAAGCGATCGAATGGGAAGACCGGCTGTTTGACCGCGAAAAAGCCCGGATCGGCAACCTCGCGCACCTGCAGTTGATCGAGCGTCGCGCCCATCATCGTCTTGGCGGCGATCGTCGCCCACGGCACGCCGTTGGCCTTGGCCACGAACGGCACCGTGCGGCTGGCGCGAGGATTCACCTCGAGGATGTACACCTGCTCATCCTTGATCGCCATCTGCACGTTCATCAGGCCGCGCACGTTCAGCCGCTGCGCCAGCGTTCGCGCCTGGCTTTGAATGCGATCGACGATCGACTTCGGCAGCGAGAACGGTGGGATGACACAACACGAATCGCCGGAGTGAATGCCTGCTTCCTCGATGTGCTGCATGACGCCGGCGATGACCGCTCGCGGCTTGTCGGAGCGATTGTTGATCTGGCGGCTCGCCGTGTCGGAATTCGGCTCGAAGTCCGCGACGACATCGACATCGACCTCGATCGCTTCGGACAGGAACTTGTCCACGAGCACCGGCGCGCTTGCGAGTTCGGAGACATTCACCGCCGTGCGCATGTAGCGGCGCAAGGCTTCCTCATCGAAGCAGGTTTCCATGCCGCGCCCGCCGAGCACGTAACTGGGGCGCACGAGCACCGGGTAGCCGATCCTCGATGCAATCTCGACCGCCTGATCGAGCGAGTACGCGATGCCTGAAGGCGGCTGTAGGAATTTCAGGTCATCCAGCAACGCCTTGAACTGGTCGCGATCCTCCGCCAGATCGATCGATTTCAGACCGGTGCCGATGAGTGGTACGCCGGCACGCGTCAGGCCTGCCGCGAGATTCAGCGGCGTCTGCCCGCCGAACTGCACGATCACGCCGACGACGCTGCCCGAGCGGTCGGCCACTTCCACGCCGCCACCGTTGAGCCTTTCGACGACGTTGAGCGTGTCCTCCAGCGTCAGCGGCTCGAAGAACAGAAGGTCGGACGTGTCGTAGTCAGTGGAAACTGTTTCGGGATTCGAGTTGATCATCACCGACTCGAAGCCCATCTCACGGGCGGCAAAGGCGGCCTGCACGCAGCAATAATCGAACTCGATCCCTTGGCCGATGCGATTGGGCCCGCCACCGAGGATGATGATTTTGTCGCGCGCCGTGACGCGGATTTCGTCGTCGCAGATTCCGCCGATCGGCGTTTCGTATGTCGAGTAGTAGTACGGCGTCGTGGCCTCGAACTCGGCTGCGCACGTGTCGACGAGCTTGTACACCGGTTCGATGCCGCGCTTCTTGCGGTGGGCTCGCACCTGCATGATCTTCGCGACAGTGATGTCGCCAAGGTACAGGTTCGCCAGTTGCGGATCGCTGTAGCCCAGACGCTTGGCTTCAAACAGCACATCGTCCGGCAGCTCTTCGAGGTCGCGGTAGCCGCACAGCACATCCTCGAACTCGCACAACTGCTTGATCTGATCGAGGAA
>DATKJG010000300.1:0-4330 GCA_035543215.1 Phycisphaerales bacterium
GGTCGGCACGATCGCGCTGCTCCTCGGCCTTGAGCCGCGCCCCGTCCGCCGCAGCATGCGCCAGATGCTCGCGACCGGCCAACTCAGCGTTTCTCTGCGACGAGACAAACGCGTAGACCGCGAATGCCACCAATCCGATCAGCGCCGCCACCGCCGCGGCAACCGCGACGCGATGACGCAGCACATACTTGCGCAGCACGTACGTTGCCGAATCGCGCTTGGCATCGATCGGCAGCCCATCGAGGTATCGACGCAGATCATCCCTCAGATCAGCCACGCTCTGGTAGCGGCGCGACGGGTCCTTTTCCATCGCCTTGGCGACGATGACCTCCAGGTCGCCTCGCAGTGCGCGATCGACCTCGCCCAGTCGCTTCGGCTCAACGACGTGAATTCGCCGCAGCGCCTCAGGCAGCGGCACCCCCTGAAGGTCCAGCGGCAGCCGCTTCGCCAGCAGTTGATACAGAATCACTCCCAGCGCGTAGAGATCGCTGCGCGTATCCACTCCATCGCGACTGCGCGCCGTCGCGCCATCGAGTGTCGCTTCTCCGACCTGCTCCGGACTCATGTACGACAGCGTGCCGATCAGCTGCCCGGCGAGCGTGTGCAGCGATGTCGCCATCGGATCGACATCCAGCGTGCGGGCCACGCCGAAATCCAGAACCTTGATCGAATGCGTCGCGCCATCCGCTGTCGCCCTCTCTCCCGCTAGACCCTGCACGCCGTTGGCCACGAGGATGTTGCCGGGCTTGAGATCGCGATGGATCACGCCGCGCTGATGCGCATGCTCGACCGCTTCACACACGCGCAGCATCAGCGCCACGCGCGATCGCACGCTTAAACCCTTCACCTCTGCGAACTCCGTCAGCGGCAGCCCGGCCACATACTCCATGACAAAGTACGCCTGCTGCCGCGCCGAGGCATCCGCAGCGCCCGCCTCGTAGATCTGCGCGATGCCCGGATGCTGCAGGCGCGCGAGAATCTCCGCTTCACGCTCGAAGCGGCGCAGCACTTCGCGCGATGTTGTGCTCGCACGCAAAGCCTTGAGCGCCACCAGTCTCCGCGGCCTGGCCTGCTCGGCGAGATACACCACGCCCATGCCGCCCTCGCCCAGCACACGCAGGATTCGATAGTGCCCGGTGAGCACCGGCACCGGCACGTTCGAGTACCCCAATCCAGCCGCGCCCATCTCCACGTGCGGCCTGCCCGCTGCAGCGCCATCGTGCACCGCATCCTCCTCGCGGCGAGCATCGTCCCCCTTCGCGACCTCGCGCGCCAGCAACCGCGCGCCCGCGCCCGGCTCGTTCCAGCCGGCCCTTACCTCCGTCCGCTCATCCTCTTGGAGCATCGCCTCGACCTCAGCCAGGAGCGTTGCATCCCCCGCACACTCGCGGCCAAGCCACTCCCGGCGGGCCGCGTCGTCCAGCCCACAAGCCTGCTGAAACAGGGCCATCACGTGCTCAAAACGGTCGCGGTTCAAGCTCACCTCGCACCATCCTACCGTGCCAATCTTCACGGATCATGACTCTGCACCAAGGTCTTCGACGGCGAAATGCGTGTACCCTCCGGAGGCGCTGCGCCCGCCCTCCATCCTCCCTCCTGGCGCGACTCGAAACGACCATGCCTGTCACGCGTCATCCCCTGTCCGCTCTCACCGATCCGCGCTTGCGGAGTGTCCCTGTCGATGACGCCACGATCGCGCGGCTGGAAGCCAGCCTTCGGCAGATGGCCACCGCGCCCGCAGCGCCCGGCACCGATCTCGCTTCCTCCTTCTACGACATCCTTTTCACCGGCCATCCGCAGCTGCGACGCATGTTCCCCGCCGACATGACCGCCCAGAAGAAGAAGCTGCTTGATCAACTGGTCATGGTCGTCGAGCACCTGCGCTCGCCCGAAGTCGTCCGAGCCCGGCTGCTGCAACTCGGCGCCAACCACAAGGGCTACGGAGCGAAGACCGAGCACTATCCCGTGGTCGTCAGCGCCATCGTCGCAGCCATGTGTCACGTCAGCGGTCCGGCGTGGAGCGATGAACTCGCACACGAATGGCGAACCGCGCTCGACCTCGTCTCCGACATCATGCTCGAAGGCGCCCGCAACGTGAAGCCCGCGTGAAGCCATCCTGAGAGGTCCGGCTGCCTTCACGCACCCTTGCTCATCTCCGCTGCCAGCCACGCCCGTGCTGCGCGCCAGTCGCCTTCGATCGTCGATTTCGAAACGCCCAGCGTGTCGGCGATCTCCTCCATCGACAATCCACCGAAGAACCGCAACTCCACCACGCGATGCCTCCGCCCCGTGGCATCCAGCGATGCGAGTTTCGTCAGCGCCTCATCCAGCGCCAGCACATCGATATCGCCTCCCGGCTGCTCGGCATCGGCTGCGTTCTCAATGCCGATGCGCTGCCAGCCCTCGCCGCCGCGCTTGTCGGCCTTCTTGCGCCGGGCGTGATCGGTGAGAATCTGCCGCATCGCCGTCGCCGCCACCGCGAAGAAGTGCGCACGATCGCGCCACTTGCCGGCCCCCGTCCCCCCAGCGCCCCCACTCTCCGCAACACCTCCTTCGGCCGGCTCCGGCGCTGGCGGCCCGTAATCGATCAATCGAATGAACGCCTCGTGCACCAGGGCTGTCGGCTGCAGCGTGTGATCTGCCCGCTGCCTGCGAAAGTGACTGCCCGCCAGCGCCCGCAACTCCTCGTACACCAGGGGCAGCAGCGCTGAAGCGGCTGCCGGATCGCCCTCGCCCAACCGCCGCAGGATGATCGTGGCTTCGTTCGACATGACGAGTCTGCATCCAGTGTACCCGGCTTCAGGGACGCGTCGCTGCAGCGCTAGCAAACCGCCGTACGAACGCCCGGTCGAAACATCGGGCGGCATCCCGATGTACATCGTGCGCGGCGCTCGTAATCTGATGCCATGGCCATCGAGAGCATGATTGCCATGTGCATGATTCTGGGAATCGCGTGCTATCGGGCGGTCATCAAAGGCTCTCGATCTTCCCGCCACGCATAGCGTGCACGAACAAAGCAGGAGAGAGAGGGTAAGCGACCCGGTCCCAGCCGGGTCGCTTGCTTTGGCGCTCGAAGATCTCCGCAGCATTCACCCCGCATCCAGCGTCGGCCGGGCCCGAAGGTCGCACGGCAAGAAACTGAACGCCCCCGCAACTTGCGCGGGGGCGTTCATGGGAAGTAGCGGATCGCGCCGAGCGATCCGTGGGTTGTCGAAGGGCTCAGGACTGAGGATTCAGGACACGGGCCAGGCGCGTCTGCGGCGGCCAGTGGCGAGCACCGCCACGCTCAGCAGCGCGAGCGTCGCTGGCGCGGGGATGACGTTGACGGCCCACTCCTCGAAGCCGCCGCCGGTGCGGTAGTCGGGGCCGAAGTTGCCGAAGTGCGAGTAGAGATAGACGAAATCGTCATCCGCAACGCCGGCGAAGTTGCTGACCGGAATGTACATGCGCATGTCACCTTCGCCGCTGCCGCTGGTAAGCGAGGCATCCATGAGGACGGTGTTGTCGTTGAGCGAAGCGCCGAGGCTGAAGCGGAGATCGCCGAGCGTGCTTTCCAAGCCGGTCTGACTGCCGGTGTCGGAGCTATAGATATTGATCTGATCGATGGAGAGCTGGCGGTTCATCGCGCCCAGAGGCTCGTTGATGTCGAGGATGAACTCCTTGTACTCCGTGCCTTCAATGGTCACGGTGGGGATTTCGCCATAGAGCAGATCGCGCGTGAAGTTGGGGTCGGTGTTCTCGTCGTACTGCACGGGCCTGCCGGAGGTGTTGTATCCCTGCTCTCGGCCGTTGGCTGAGTGATTGTTGTTGCTGGGCCCGTTGTCGTGCTGGAGACGGACGAAGGGATTGAGGTTGCCCGTGCCGCCGGGGTGGAAATCGGCACTGAAGAACAGGGCGCCGTTGACGCTGCCGCTGGAGTTGTTGATGAGATCGACGAGTGCGGCACGAGCGCCGTCACAGAACGTCACGCCTGCAACCAAGACCATGGCGGCTGTCGCGGCCGCACGACGAATAGACGGATTGAGCATGGGTCTCTCTCTTCTCTCTTTGGGGATGCGCGAGCGCGGTACGCCGATGCTCAGAGCCGGGCGACCACATCTCGATATCTCTTCTCGGAACTCTCTCTACGAGCGATGAGGGTAGAGGGCTGCCGACTCCCCTCCATAGGGAGCATGCCGCAATACTGAAAGGGGGCGATCGCACTCTCGGCCCAGAATCGGACTCGTACTCAGCACTCGCCCTACGCACGCGTCGTTTCAGCGCCGCATTCGGGACATTTTGGCGTGTCGGGCGAACCCTTGAGGTCGTAGCCGCACGCGGCGCAGCAGCC
>DATKJG010000301.1:0-3278 GCA_035543215.1 Phycisphaerales bacterium
CCGAGCTTGTCGCGCAGGAACTCGGCGACCCGGTCGAGGGCGATGCGCTGCTGGCTGGCGGTGTCGCGATCGCGAACCGTCACGGTCTGATCCTTGAGCGTGTCGCCGTCGATCGTGAAGCAGTAGGGGGTGCCGGCCTCATCCATGCGCGCGTAGCGCTTGCCGATGGACTGCTTCTCATCGAACTGCACGCTCCAGCGCTTGCGCAACTCTCGATACAACTTCTCGGCGACTTCAGGCATGCCGTCCTTGTTCACCAAGGGGAATACTGCCGCCTTGATCGGCGCCATGCGCGGGTGAAACTTCATGAACACGCCGCTGGCCCGCGAAGGGTCGGCGGTGTAAGCCTCGCACAACAGCGCCAGCGTGCCGCGGTCGGCCCCGGCTGACGGCTCGATCACGTGCGGGAAGTAGCGCGACTTCTCGTTGATCTCTTCCTTAGGCTTGCCTTCGGCCTGAAGCTTGACCTGGAGGTCCTGATCGAAGTACTTGAGTTTGTCGCCCTTGCCGCACTTCTCGGCATGAGCCTTGAGATCAAAGTCGGCGCGATGGGCAACGCCTTCGAGTTCGCCGTAACCGGGCGCGGTAAACGGGAAGCGATATTCGATGTCGGAAGTGCCGGCGCCTGACTTGGCGTAGTGCGCGAGTTCATCTTTCTCATGCTCGCGAAGTTGCAGGTTTGCGCCGGCGAGGCCGATCGATTGCCACCACTTGTAGCGCGCATCGCGCCAGAACGGGTACCACTCGCTTGCCGTCGATGGATGAATGAAGAACTCGATCTCCATCTGCTCGAACTCACGCGAGCGGAAGGTGAAGTTGCGCGGCGTGACCTCGTTGCGGAACGCCTTGCCCTGCTGCGCGATGCCGAACGGCACCTTCACGCGCGAAGTGTCCACGACGTTCCAGAAGTTGACGAAGATGCCCTGAGCGGTTTCCGGGCGAAGAAAGGCCTTGTTCTCCTCGTCTTTCACCGCGCCGACGTAGGTTTCGAACATGAGGTTGAATTGCCTCGGCGCGGTCAATGTGCCCGCCTTCTTCGCATCAGGCCCAACCGTGATGGCAATCTCTTCGCACGACAGGTTCGCAAACGCGCACGTATCAATTTCCTCATCCGCCAACGGTCGCCGCTTGTCCTTCTCCAACTTCTTGCGAGCGCCGCGCAATGAATCTTCATCGCCGTTGACATAGGCATAGATCATGCCCGTCTTGTCGCCCTTTTGACCGATGGCCATCAGGTGATCGGCCCGATATCGCATCTTCGATTCGCGGCAATCCACCATCGGATCATTGAATCCCGCGACGTGTCCACTCGCCTCCCACACCTTCGGGTTCATGATGATCGTCGTGTCGAGGCCGACGATGTCCATCGGCTTACCATCGGGCCCGGCCATCTCGTTGAGCACAATGTCCTGCCACCACGCCGCCTTGAGGTTGCGCTTCAGCTCCGTTCCCAGCGGCCCGTAATCCCAGAAGCCGTTGATCCCGCCGTAGATCTCGGATGACTGGAAGATGAATCCGCGGCGGCGGCACAGCGCGACGATGTCGTCCATCGACTTCGTGCCGGCCGCTGCGGGCGCAGCGGAAGGGGAATCGGAGGGTGAATGGGGGGCGCGGGAGGCGGCAGCATCGGTCATCGGACGAAGTTTCCTTCCAGGGATCGAACGGCGATCGTAGATCGGCATGCACCAGCCCTCAACCGCGCGGCCGCATACACTCTGGTTGCCACGAAGGACGTGCTCCGTCCGGCCGATGTGCCCATTTGTCGCGGCACCTTCGGCAGGCCCCGCCCCCAACCGTTCAGGCACGAAGTCTGGGCTGAAGCATGGCCTCCCGGATATCGACATCTCTGCGTCGCTATCTCTCCCGTCTCCCGAGCGATCGCTATGCCTGGCTTGTGGGGTTCACCTACGCGCTGCTGGGGTTCTTCTACATCTTCGTTTCCGATCACGTGCTCGCGCTGTTTATCTCCGACCCGGCGCAGATCACGCGGCTGCAGACGCTCAAGGGCTGGGCGTTCATCGTCGTCACGTGCCTGCTCCTGGCGCACCTGGTGTATCACGGGCGCGAACGGGCGCGGCGAGCCGAGGCCGCGGCCCGCTCCAGCGATGCCCTGTTCCGGCAGATGATCGAAAGCACCAACGACGGGGTGTGGGTCGTGGCTGTGGGCGGGCGAATCACGTACGTCAACGACACGATGGCCCAGATGCTGGGCGAGCAGCCGCACGCACTTCTGGGGCGCGATGTGCGCGAGTTTGCCTCGCATCATCTCGTGCAGTTCGTGAAGGAGACGCTGCCCGGCCGGCCGCCCGACGATGCGCTGCGCTTCGAGTGCGAGTTGCACCGGGCTGACGGCGGCACGATCTGCGCGATGATTTCCGCCACGCCGCTGAGCGATGCGCTTGGCAACCTCACCGGCACCATGCTGATGGTCACCGACACCACCTCGCGGCGCAACGCCGAGAAGGCAGCGTCGCGCAGCCTCGAGACGCAGCGGCTTCTGCTGAACGAACTCGATCACCGCGTGCGCAACAACCTCAGTTCGCTGGCGTCGCTGATCGACCTTTCGCGCGACGCCTCGGGCAACGTCCAGGAGTTCGCGCACCTGATGAGCGGCCGCGTGCAGGCCATGGCCAAGGCACATGGGCTGGTCGGTCGCGTGCTGCAGGGCGATCTGGACATCGAACGACTGTTGTGCGAGATGCTGCCGGGCCCGCATCGGGAACGCATATCGTGCAACGGACCGCATGTGCGCGTGCCTGCCACGCAGACCATTTCACTGGCCCTTGTCGTGCACGAGTTGATCAGCCGCAGCGAACGCACCGGAGCGCTGGCGTCACCAGGCGGCCGCATCGAACTTCGATGGTCGGCGGCGCTGCGCGAGGATCGCACGCTTGCGCTCGATCTGACATGGCAAGAGTTCAACGGCCCGCAATCCGCATCGAGGTCGGTCGATGGCAACGGGCGACAGGCAGCGAATGGAGAGGCGGCCTCGGATCAATTGGTCAGCGGCATGGTGCGCAGCGACCTGCGCGGCGAGATCTTCTCGACAAGGACTCCCACAGGCTGGCTGCATCACCTTCGAATGGTGTTCGATCGTCCGCTGCCCGGCCAGGAGAGCGTGCCCGAGATCACCACCATCAAGCCGCCGACTCTCGCAAGCGCCAGGCGATGATTCGGTTGGGTCTCACGCCGCGGATTCGCTCTTGGCCGCGCCTGCAAGCGTCGCGCTGGTTGCCTTGTTGATCGACAGTTGCGTCGCCAGTTCGATCGCAGCCCGC
>DATKJG010000302.1:0-6286 GCA_035543215.1 Phycisphaerales bacterium
TGGTCGTCGGCGCATCGGTCAGGCCCAACTCGCTGAACGAGGACGGCTCACCGTTTCGCTGGACGCAGGCCACGGGCTTGGTCTATCTCGGCAGTCTTGGTGGCAGCGAGGGCGGAGTGGCCCGCGATGTCTCTGCTGACGGCTCGGTGGTTGTCGGCTATTCCTCAAACGCAAATTTCAATCTCGAAGCGTTCCGCTGGAGCGCGGGCGGCGGCATGGCCGGAATCGGCGATCTGCCCGGCGGCACGTTCAACAGCCAGGCGTCCGGCGTCTCAGGCGATGGCACGCTCGTGGTCGGCCCCGCGAGCACGTCCTCCTCTCCGTACAACACGTCGTTCCGGTGGACAGCGGGCGGTGGAATCACCGGGATCGTGCCCACAACCTTCCGCGCCTTCGGCATCACCGGCGATGGCCACTTCGCGTTCGGCGACAATCTCGGCAGGGCGGCCCGCCTCGACCTGCAGAATGGCGCGCTCTTGACGATTCCGCACGTGCCCATTCCCGGCCTCAACACCGACACCGACCAGGCGTGGGCCGCCAACGCCGACGGCTCGGTGGTCGTCGGCCTGCACAATCTCTCGCTGATCAACGAGTTCTTCGGCCGCGCGTTCATGTGGGACGCTGCGCACGGGACGCGCATCATTCAGAATGTGTTGATCAACGACTTCGGCCTGGGCGCGGAACTCGCTGGTTGGGAACTCAACAATGCTACTGCGGTTTCGGACGACGGCCTGACCGTCGCCGGATACGGCTTTGCGCCCTCGGGCGAGCAGGCGGCGTGGATGGCGCGCCTTCCAGCGCCGTGCAATGCCGACATTTCGCCGCCCGGCCCGCCCGCGGGCGACGGCACGGTTGACGTCAACGACCTGCTGCTGGTCATTACCTCGTGGGGTTCGTGTCCGGGCTGCCCGACGACCGCGTGCGCAGCTGACATCAACCACGACTGCGTGGTGGATGTCAACGATCTGCTGGCGGTGATTACGCAATTTGGCGCGTGTCCGTGACCTGGGCACCCGGGCGCTCCTGATTCTGCAGATTCTCCTTGGCCTCCCGCCATCGCGCTGTACACTCGTCACCACGGTTGGATGGCGGAATCCAACCTCGCGGGGGGCGCACCACACGGGGCTGCGGGGAGCGGGCACGCATCCGGGACAGCACAGGAGACGTTGATCGATGCCTCGTTCACTCACGACCAAATTCATGGCAACCACGACCGTTGCGCTGTCGTGCGCATCCCTCACGCAGCCCGCCTTCGCGCAAACCGCCTTCTGGAACTTCGAATCACCGCCCATCAATCCGCTCGCCATCACTCCCGATGGCGCCACCCTCCTCGCCTGCAACACCGCCGACAACCGCCTCGAAGTCTTCCTCCTCACACCCACCGGCATGCTCAAAGCCGGCTCGGTCGCCGTCGGCCTCGACCCCGTCTCCGTCCGCGCACGGTCCAACACCGAGGCCTGGGTCGTCAACCACGTCTCCGACAGCGTCAGCATCGTCGACCTCGCAGCGATGAACGTCCGTGCCACCATCGACGTCGGCGATGAGCCCACCGATGTCGTCTTCGCAGGCGCCCCCCCACGCGCATTCATCTGCATCTCGCAACTCAACCAGGTGCGCATCGTCGATCCCATCACGCTCGCACCCGTCGGCTCTCCCCTCACCATCGAAGGCGAAGATCCCCGCGCGCTCGCCACCGATGGCACAAGCGTGTACGCAGCCATCTTCGAATCAGGCAACAACACCACGGTGCTGCCTCAAACGACGGTCTCGAACGCAGCCCTGAATCCCTACCCGGGCGATCCCAACCCGCCACCCAACGCCGGCACGCTGTTCTCGCCTGCGATCACGGCTGTCAATCCGCCCGCGGTGAGCCTGATCGTCAGGAAGGTCGGCAGCAACTGGGTGGACGACAACACCGCAGCGGGCCTGAACTGGAATGCCGCGGTGACCTGGGGCATGCACGATCACGATGTGGCGGTGATCAACGCCAACACGCTGGCGGTGTCGTACATCACGGGGCTGATGAACCTGAACATGAACCTGGCGACGCGGCCGGGCGGCGGGATCACGGTGATCGGCACTGAGGCGTTGAACCACAAACGCTTCGAGCCCAACGCCAGGGGCGTGTTCCTGCGCGTGCTGGGCGTGAACGTACCGGCAGGTTCGACCGTGGATTTGAACCCGCATCTGAATTACTCGACAGGCACGGTTCCACAGCCGACGCGCGACCTGTCGATCGGCGATCCGCGCGGCATCGCCTGGCGTCCCGACGGCCTGCGCGCGTACATCACAGGCATGGGCTCCAACAATGTCATCATCACCGACGGCGCGCTGGCCCGCGTCGCCAACATCAACGTCGGCCAGGGCCCTGTCGCGGTGAGTTACGACGGCCCGCGCAGCCGCGCCTACGTGCTCAACCGCTTTGACGGCACGATCTCCACCATCGATGACAATTCGCTGACGGTCACGGGCAGCGTCTCGATGTACGACCCGACGCCGACGGTGATTCGCCTGGGCCGGCCGCAGTTGTACGACACGCACAAGACCAGCGGCCTGGGCCACATGGCCTGCGCCAGTTGCCACATCGATGCGCGCATGGATCAACTGGCGTGGGACCTGGGGGATCCGCAGGGCGCGACGGTGCCCGTGCCCAACGACATCTGCCAGGGTGCGAACATCATTCCGGGAATCTGCGGCAACTTCCATCCCATGAAGGGGCCGATGACCACGCAGACGCTCATCGGCATCATCGGCACTGGCGTGCTGCACTGGCGCGGCGACCGGACCAACCTCGCGGCGTTCAATCCCGCATTCGTCGGCCTGATGGGCGATGACACGCAACTGACGGCGCAGGAGATGAGCGATTTCACCGCGTTCATCAGCACGATTCACTTCGCGCCGCAGCCCAATCGCAACTTCGACAACTCATTGAAGACATCCTTCGCCAACGGCGGGAATCCCGTGACGGGCGAGAACTTCTTCATGACGGTGACGATCGATGGCGGCGTGCTCACCTGCAACAACTGCCACAGCGTGCCGACGGGCACAAGCGGGCTGATCACGCCGGCGATGGCGCTGCAGGAAACGCAGAGCATCAAGATTCCGCAGTTGCGTAACCTGTATGAGAAGACCGGCTTGCTCAAGTCCGGCCCGGGTGTGATGAACAACAATCGCGGCTTCGGATTCACGCACGATGGCAATGTCGACACGCTGTTCTCGTTCCTGCAGTTCTCCGGCTTCAACTTCGCTGCAGGCGCGGCGGGTGATCAGCAGCGACGCGACGTTGAGGCCTTCCTGCACAGTTTCCCCAGCGATACGCACGCGGCCGTGGGCGTGCAGACAACCGTGAGCAACGGGGCCGCCCCGCCTCCCAGCCAGCAGGCCCTGCTCAACGACATGCTCGCGCAGGCCAATGCGGGCAACGTCGGGCTGGTGGTCAAGGGACGCTCGAGCGGTGAGCAGCGCGGCTGGGTGTATACCGGTGGCGGCGTGTTCCAGTCCGATCGCGCCGGCCAGACGATCGCGTCATCGGCGCTGATCGCTCTCGCTTCGCGCGGGAGCGAACTCACTTGGACGGTCGTTCCCATCGGCACGCAGGTGCGCGTCGGCATCGATCGCGACGCTGACGGCTCGCTTGATCGAACCGAACTCGACGCCTGCAGCGATCCGGCGAATCCGCTCGAGACGCCGCTGAACGTCTGTATCGCGGATACCGACGCCTCGCATACGGTTGATGTGAACGACCTGCTCGCAGTGATCAGCAGTTGGGGCCAGACCGGACCTCCGGGTGTGTTGCCGGCGGATGTTGCCAGCAACTGCGGCGACGGCGTGATCGATGTCAACGACCTGCTGGCCATCGTCAGCATGTGGGGCGCCTGCCCGTAGAGCCAGGGAACGGCTTGATGGGATCGGGAGGCGAATTCCGCTGATGGGGAGCGAAGGAGTTTTTCCATGCTTCCGCGACTTCCGATTCACGTGGCGATTTTCGCACCGGCCGCGCTGCTTCTGACCGTTGTCGGCGCGAGCGCGCAGAGCATCAACTTCGACTACAGCACGAACTTCGGTGCTCCGCCGCACCCGTGGTACAACGCGCCGTCGGATTCGTATGGCGGGGCCCACGGCCAGACCGGGCATTGGGTTCACTCCGAAGCGTTCAATGTCTGGAGCAATCTGGCCGGGCTTGACGGCAATCCGACGAATGTGGATCTCACCATGTCGGGCGGCGGGCCGGTCAGTTTCTTCGACCATCCCAGTCTCAGCGGCGATTTCGAAACCATGATGGGCGACTGGGTCAATGTCGCGCCCAACAATCCCATCACCCTGCAGTTCACCAACCTCACGCCCGGGGTGTACACGGTCTACACCTATTCCAACACGCTGGATTGCAGCAGTTGCAGGGCGGATGTCGGCGTCGTGCCTTCGAGCGATGGCGTGCAGACCGTGGGCGGGGCGTTGAGCTCCAACGCGACGGAGCTGTGGCTGAACTACACCCGGCATCGCGTGTACACCGCCAGCGGGGTCATCACCATCGGCATCGCGGCCCATACCATCGTCGGCGCATTCAACGGCATTCAACTGGTGTTCCATGGCAAGGTCAATCCGCGCGTGTATGTCGATGCGGCGACGGTCGGCAACAGCGGCTTCGGCGTGTCGTGGAGCCAGGCGTGCTTTCGGCTGGATGATGCCCTGACCATTGCGCAGGTGAGCGGGCAGGTGGATGAGGTGTGGGTGGCGGACGGGACGTATCGCACGACACGCAGCGGCGATCGCAATGTGAGCTTCGTTGTGGCGGATGGCTTGAAGGTGTACGGCGGGTTTGCAGGCGGCGAGACGCAGCTGGGCCAGCGCGATCCGGTGGCGCATCCGGCGATCCTCAGCGGCAATATCAATTTTGTGATCTTCGACACTGACAACTCGTGTCACGTGGTGGACATGTCGAACACGGGCAGCGGGACGCGGCTGGATGGTTTTCGAATCAGCGGCGGGTACGCCACGGTGGTGGGTTCGGGCAGTTTCGGCGGGGGCGTGTACATGCCGGGCTCGTCGGCGACGGTGCGCAGGTGCGTGATTCTCAACAATCACGCGATCATCGGCGGCGGGGTGTGGAGCGATGGCGATGCGCCTCACTTTGCAGACTGCACGTTCTACAACAACGATTCCTACGATGCGGGCGGCGGGGCGCGGATTCAGGGCGGCGCGTCGATTGCGTTGTTCTACAACTGCCTGTTCGCAGGCAACGATGCAGGCGGCCTGGGCGGCGGGGTGTCGAGCAACGGCCAGCAGACGTGGTTTGTGAACTGCGTGTACACGGGCAACACGACGGCGTTCGATGGCGGGGCGATCAACGCAGCGGGCGAGACGGCGGATGTGCTGATGGTGAACACCACGCTCGCGGGCAATTCGGCGGCGTCGACGTGCGGCGGAATCTTCGTCATCGGCGGCGCGGATGATGACCTGGCCAACTGCATTCTCTGGGGCAACACCGACGCTGACCCTCTCACCAACACGCGGCAGGCGCAGTACCACGCCAACGACGCATCCAGCACGCAGACGCTCAACTACAACATCGTGCAGGGCTGGAACCTGATCGCGGGCATCGCCAACAACGGCAACAACCCGCTGTTCGTCGATGCCGACGGCGCGGACAACACCGTCGGAACGCTGGACGACGATGTGCATGTGCAACTCACGTCGCCGGCGATCGACTCGGGCAACAACGCCGACATTCCCTTCGACTTCGTGGACCTGGACGAGGACAACGTGCTGCTGGAGGCCACGCCCGTCGATTTCGATCACAGAGCGCGGCGCAAGGATGTCGCGAGCGTGGTCGACACCGGCGCGGGCTCGCCGCCCGTGGTCGATCGCGGGCCGTTCGAGGCGGTCACGCCCTGCCCGGCCGACATCAATGGCGACGGCGTGGTCGATGTCAACGACCTCCTGACTGTCATTACGAACTGGCTCGCAGTCGGCCCGAATCCCGGCGACATCAACGGGGACAACATCGTCGATGTGAACGACCTGCTGGCTGTCGTGTCGACGTGGGGTACGTGCCCGTAGGGCGCGGCAGCGTTCCGGCGCGGAAATGCCTTGGCTTACTCATGGGAGTCGGGGCCGAGAATCTCGTTGACGCAGGCAGCGAAGGAGTATTCCCATGCTGCTGCCTGTCTCGACCCGTCTGGCGACCTGCGCGACCGCCCTTGCCCTGTTCGCTCTGCCCTCGTCCGCTCCAGCCCAGAGCATCAACTTCGACTACAGCGTCAACGATGGCGGCGGCCCGTGGATCGGC
>DATKJG010000303.1:0-2961 GCA_035543215.1 Phycisphaerales bacterium
CGGAATCAGCACGAATGTGCCCGGCTCGATCCGCGGCTGGGCCTGCTCCAGCATCCGTTCGATGGTCGCGTGATTGGCGGCCTTGTCCTCCCACACGATCTCGTACTGCACGCAGGCGAAACGCATCAGACGAAGTGTAGAGGATCACGCAGGGACTCAACAGGCTAATGTGTCCGAATGCGGCTCTGGCATCGCTGGATTGCGCTCGGCATCATCGCCGTCGTAAACGCGGCGCTGCTCATGGCGATTGGCGGCACGCTGGTCATGCTGCTCGGCGCCGAGGACGGTGATGTTCCGTCGCTTCTTGACGCGATCACCAGCGCCTTTCGCGTCGAATGGTTCAGCGATCCATACTGGCTGGGCTGCTGCGTGATACCCGCCATCGTCGTCACGATCACGCAGATGATGTTCACCCTGCCGCTGCTGGGCTCGCGGCCGGTCATGGCTCCGCAGGGCAAGCCGCTGATGCTCACGATTGCGATGGCGGCCCTGATCGCTGCCGCCCTGAGCGCAGGGCTGTTCTTTGCGGTCGCGGAAGTCTGCGGCGTGTTTGAGGGCATCTTCGCAACGCTGGTGGAAGGCGACCTGCGCGATCAGATGCATCCATTCCTGGCTGCATGGTTCGGATCCCTGTGGCCGTGGGTGTTCATCGTGATCGGCTGGGTGATCTGGACGCCGTTGCTTCTGACCTTCGCGCGGCGCACACCGGGTCGCAGCCGCTGGTCGCGCTGGATCTACTGGCTGCTCGGAGGAACAGTTCTCGAGACGCTCATCGTCATCCCGCTGGATGTGATGGTGCGACGCCGCACGGAGTGCTACTGCGCCAGTGGTACGTTGTTTGCATTGATCATCTCCATGTGGGCACTGTTGTGGCTGACCGGCCCGGGCATTGTGATTGCCGCGACATCGAAGCGAAGGCGACTGTGGGCCGAGACACACTGCATCGCCTGCGGCCACGACAAGGGACCATCGCCGGGAGCGAATTGCCCAGAGTGCGGCCACGAATGGCGCGTGTAGCGGCAGGGCATTCGCCGTGGCGGCTCGTCAGGCCCTTTGCAACAGGGATATACTCTTGCCCTCCCGAATGATGGAGACTGTAGCTCAGCTGGTAGAGCACCGGGTTGTGGTCCCGGGTGTCGCGGGTTCGATCCCCGTCAGTCTCCCTTCTCGCCGCTCTCCCACATGGCCCATGCGATGCGGGCGGGCTGCAACAACAGAACTCCGCCAGAATGCAGCCAGACCTGGCCGATGATGTCTCGCTTTCGCGAACACACGGCGGCCGACGGTTTGGCTGTCTGCGACTTCCGACCACAGCCAGTTTCGCCGCCTTCGCATTGAGACGATTCGAGCATCTATCGAGCCCTTTGCTATGACCACTGCCACCATTGCCCCGACCGCTTCCTCGAATCGCCTGGACTTCGGCAGCGCCAAGATTCATCGCAACCTGGCTGTGCCGCACCTGATCGAGATCGCGATCAAGCGCGGCGAGGGCGTGCTGGCGGCCAACGGCGCGCTCATGTGCGACACCGGCGAACGCACCGGCCGCAGCCCCAACGACAAGTTCCTGGAAGACACCCCCGGCATCCACAAGAACATTGATTGGGGCAAGGTCAACCAGCCTATCTCGCCGGAGAACTTCGCCAAGATCGAGAAACTGGCGCGCAACTACCTGAGCAAGAAGAACGAACTGTTTCGCTTCGACGGCTACGCGGGCGCGGATCCGTCGTATCGCCTGAAGGTCAGCGTGATCGCTGAAGAGGCTTGGCACTCGCTGTTCTGTAAGACGCTGTTCATCAATGCGGCGGACAAGGATCTGGCCAGTTTCGCGCCCGACTGGGTCATCCTCAACGCCTGCAACCTCAAGTTGGACAACCCCAAGGATTGCGGCGTCACCGGCAACTTGTGCATCATCCAGTCGCTGGAACAGCGCAAGGTGATCATCGTCGGCACGCGCTACGCGGGCGAAAACAAGAAGTCGATCTTCTACGCGATGAACTACGACCTGCCGGACATGGGCGTGTTCCCCATGCACTGCTCGGCCAACGTCGCCAAGAACGACAAGAACAATGTCGCACTGTTCTTCGGTCTGTCGGGGACGGGCAAGACCACGCTCAGCGCCGATCCCAATCGCCCGCTCATCGGCGATGACGAGCACGGCTGGAGCGACAAGGGCGTGTTCAACATTGAGGGCGGCTGCTACGCCAAATGCATCAAACTCTCCAGGGAAGGCGAGCCGCAGATCTGGAACGCGATCAAGTTCGGCAGCGTGCTGGAGAACGTCGTGCTCGATCCGGTCACGCGTGTGCCTGATTACGACTCGGCCAAGAAGACCGAGAACACACGCGTCACGTATCCGGTGAGTTTCATTCCGGATGCAGTGATCCCGTCGGTGGGAGGCCATCCAAAAAACGTCGTGTTCCTTACGGCCGACGCCTACGGCGTGCTGCCGCCGGTGAGCAAACTCACGCGCGAGCAGGCGCAGTACTACTTCATCAATGGCTACACGTCGAAACTCGCAGGCACCGAGGCGGGCGTGACCGAGCCGCAGCCGAACTTCAGTGCGTGCTTCGGCGGCGTGTTCCTGCCGCGGCCGCCCATGGTGTATGCCGAGATGCTCGCCCAGCGCATCGACAAGCACAGCTGCGATGTCTGGCTGCTCAACACCGGCTGGACAGGCGGGCCGTACGGCACCGGAAGCCGCTTCAAGCTCGCCTACACGCGCGCATTCATCACAGCGATTCTCGACGGCTCGCTGCGCAACGCGAAGTATGCGGAGCATCCGATCTTCGGCCTGCACATGCCCACGAGCGCGCCGGACGTGCCGGACGAGGTGCTCAATCCGCGCAACACGTGGAAGGACAAAGCAGCGTACGACGAGAAGGCTAAGGCCCTGGCGAAGCTCTTCCGCACGAATGATGCGAAGTACAAGATCAGCGATGCGGTGCGCGCGGCCGGGCCCAA
>DATKJG010000304.1:0-3640 GCA_035543215.1 Phycisphaerales bacterium
AAGGACATCTGCAAGATCGTCAAAGGCCCGGTGAGCGCCGAGGTCGTGTCGGTGATGCACGATGACATGATCGCCGAGGCCGAGCCGCTGATCGCGATTGCGTCCAACATCGTCATCAAGCTGCCGTGCATCGTGGAAGGCCTCAAGGCCTGCAAGACGCTGAGCGATCGCGGCGTCAAGACGAACATGACCCTGTGCTTCCAGCCGCTGCAGGCAATGCTGGTGGCCAAGGCCGGGGCGTTTTTGGTGAGCCCGTTCATCGGGCGCGTGGACGACATCGCTGGCGAGGGCATGGACCTGATCAAGCAGATCCGGACGATCTACGACAACTACGGCTTCAAGACGAAGATTCTCGCAGCGTCGATCCGCCACCCGCTGCACCTGGTTCAGGCTGCGACGACCGGGGCCGATGTCTCGACCGTGCCCTTCAGCGTCATCAAGCAGATGATGAGCCATCCGCTGACGGATCAGGGCCTCGCGAAGTTCATCGCGGACTGGGAGAAGGGCAAGGCTGCCGCGTCGGTCACCCGAACAGGTGAGAAGAAAGCGCCCGCGATGGCGCGATGACGAAGGTCAGCCCAGCGGCCAAAATTAAGGGTGAAAAATCCAGAGGTCCGAGAACAGCGCGCGGATTAGAGTGGTATCCTGCCACCGTTCGACGCCCACTTGTTCACCTGGGGAAACCTTCGCGCTCCGGCGAGCGCACGACCGTCTCTGGTCGATGCATCGGTAGCCGGCGGTGGAAGCGACGTGTGCCCACGACTGGCCCAAGCCGCTGTGCACACGCCTCATCAGACCGGCAGTCATCGATGTGAGCGACCGCATGAAGTGCATAAGACGATCATGGCTCTCGAGAGCGCTGGTGCTGGGCTGTCTGGGCTTGATGCAGTGCAGCGCGCCGCAGCCGGTGCCCATGCACCAGGTCTTCGACGGTCCCGCAGACGTGGTGTCGGTCGATCCGCGCTTCCGCGACGGGCTGGGGCGCCTGGCGGAGGCCCAGTCGTGGGCCTTGGCGAGCGAGCCACCGCGCTATGACTGGATTCTGCTGGGCGTGCGCGCCGAATGGCAGGGCACAGAGCGCGTCTGGTTCGTGCGAGTCGCCGAGATCGTGGATCCCGAAGAGGCCGAGGGTGGCCGGAAACTGAGGGATCGCCAATTCCAGTACACGCTGCCCTTCGGCGTGGGCGAGATCAAGCCCGATGCGCGCTTCACGGTGCGCTGCCGGCGTCTGCGCATTGAAACCTACGACGACAAGGGCGAATTCGTGGCCGCATGGTCGCGGCTTGTGCCCGAGATCTTCCCGCAGGCGAGCCTCTATCAGGCGCTGGCGACGCTGCCGGCGCCGGGCCCCTTCGGCTCGCGCCTGTCTGCCGCGCCGCTTCCGCCAAGCACTCTTGCCGAGCAGCGCCTGCTGCGGGACTGCGGCGTGTATGAACTGATCTCGACGCTGCAGGCTCTGGGCACGACGCCGCCCATGGTCCCGATACGCGACGTCGTGAAGGATCACATCGTGTCGCTGCCCTCGATCGTCTCCTTGGTCCTGACAGGGCTCAAGCCGTCGGCTGAGGCGACGATGTCGACCGCAACCAGCGCCGGGTTCCCGTGGGTCTTCCAAGGCGCGATGGCCCCCTGCTACCAGGCGGAGTTCTCGACGTACTTCGCGGGCGAGCGCTGCTTCGATTGCCGTGTCGTTGTCTCGCCAAGCGTCCCTCCCATGCATCTGCTCGGCGGGCTGCTTGTGATCGAGGCGGTTCATCCGCAGATGCCGGAGAATCGCCTGACGGCCCGCGTGCTGGCCACCAGCCGGGCCATGCCGAGCATGTGAGCCCGGGCCTACGGCGCGACTTCAACGAGCATTTCGACTTCGACGGTGGCGCCCAGGGGCAGCGCGATGGAGCCGACCGCGGCTCGAGCGTGCCGGCCATGCTCGCCGAAGATTTCCACGAGCAGTTCGCTCGCGCCGTTCGCGACTTTCGGCTGCTCGGTGAAGCCGGCATCGCTGCACACCCACACGCCCACACGAACGATCTGCCGGACGTTGTTCAGGTCGCCTTCGAGCGCCCCTTGAACGATGGCCAGGCCGTTGAGCGCACATTGGCGGGCGGCGGCTCGCGCCTGGTCAATCGAAACCACCGATGGCACCGGGCCCAGGCAGATGACCTTGCCCTCGACCATGGGAACCTGCCCGCTGACGAAGATCAGGTTGCCACTGCGGACGAAGGGGATGTAGGCCGCAACCGGCCGGGGTGGCGTCGGCAGCGTCAGGCCGAGGTCCGCAAGCCGCTTATGGATGTCTGGCATGGGGTGTAAGTTGACCGAGCATGATCTGGTCGCGAAGGCAGCCGGACTGCCCGATCCGGGACGGGTTCGCGAATTGTGTGACTTATTCTCGTAATTCCGGTTGACTTGCAACCAGCGCAAGGTATCTTGCGCAAGTACGGATAGAGAGTTCGTGACCTTCGCGGCAAGCATACCCGATTCACTTGCCCTCATACGGTCGCTCTGGCGACCCCCTTATTCCCGCCGCACGGTCGACATCCTGGAAGGTGCCCCGAAGGAATCCCGAAAGGGACATTGTTCGCTGGACCGGCTCGGCCGGAATGCGAACAGGCGGCAACCAGCCATGGCGTGTGTGATCAGTTGCGGCGGTTCGCGTTTTTGAGGCGCGAATCACCCTCCAACCTGGTCGGCCCAGTGGAAGACGATGACGGATCATCGTTGCTGGATGTCGCGTCGCGGGCGTTCGACAAGGCGCGCGTAATTCGCGCACGGCGTCAAACGACCGAGGCAGGCGGAATGGATTCCCTTCAGTTCCCTGACCTTCGACCGGCGCCCGGCCGGCCGCGCGGTGTGTCGCGCAGCCTTCCGAAGCGGTGAACGGCCCGCCACCCAAGTAGACGTTTCTGAGCCTGTGCGGACATCGTCTCACGACGTGTTCGCACAGTTTGACCGGTTCCATCGTCCCAATCGTTTCGCTTCTCCGAGACGGCATCAACCCCGTCCTTATCCCCCATCCCTTTTTATCGGAGAACCATCTCATGAAGCGAAAGCAAGGATTCACCCTGATCGAGCTGCTCGTGGTCATCGCGATCATCGCGCTGCTCATCGGCCTGCTGCTGCCGGCTCTGGCCAAGGCACGCCGCAACGCCGCCTCTCTGAAGGACAAGACGCAGATCTCCATGATCCACAAGTCTGCGTTGACCTTCGCTGAGGAAAACAAGGGCCGGCTTCCCACGCCCGGCCTGATCAATCGTCTGCCGGACACTCCGGCTCCTCCGGGCGTAGGCAGCCAGCCCGGCATCGGCCCCGAGGATTTCAAGAAGAATCACTCGGCCAACCTCTACGCCTCGCAGGTGGCGCAGAACTTCTACAACACCGACATCCTCCTCGGCACCACGGAAGTGAATCCGCTGATCGTTGAGGATCAGGACTACAACTACAACGCGTACAAGCCGGCCTCGGACGTGTACTGGGATGGCGACAACGCCGCGGGCACCAACACCAACTTCCTGGGCAACCCCAACACCGGCAGCAACGTTTCGTACGCACACTCGCAGCTGTGCGGCGTCCGCAAGCGCACCAACTGGAAGAACGACCAGAACGCCGGCTTCGCGGTGTTCGGGACGCGCGGCACGGGCGG
>DATKJG010000305.1:0-3757 GCA_035543215.1 Phycisphaerales bacterium
GATGCGCTGACTACCGAGGCGTCGCACGCCGCCGAGGAGCTCTTCACGCAATTCCGCAGCAAGCCTGCGGGGCCCGGACCTTCGCCCAAGCCCGCGTACGCCAAGCCATGAGCAAGCGCCGCAAGGATCCTGCCGATCTGAGCGCGAACCTGACGTCGCTGATCGACGTTACGTTTCTGCTCATCGTCTTCTTCGTTCTGGTGTCGAAGATCAACGAAGTCGAGCGATGGCAACTCGAATTGCCGTCGGTGCGCAGCCCCCTGAGCGAGAAGGGCGAGAGCGAGCATCGCGTGGTGATCAACGTGATTCCCGCGCCGGCCGGACGTGTGTCGTCATACCGCGTGGGCCTGGCCGAGTTCGCGGGCGACGATGCCGGGCTCTCGAGCATGACCGATCACCTGGCCGGCCTGTACCAGACCAACCCATCCATCGATGTAAACGTGCGGGCGGACCGCGCGACGCACTACGAGTTCGTCGAGCCCGTGCTGCAGGCCGTGTCAAACGCCGCCCACAAGTCGGGCGCGGCCGGTGTGAATCCGCGCGTCAACCTCGTTGTCACCCGAGGATCGTGATCATGACCGCACCCGATCGCCATCCTCCTTCGCACGCCGCCGACGACACAAGCGCGCTGCGTCCGCTGCCGGCGTACCTCGAAGTGCCGGAGCCCGAGCGCTTCGTTCGTCCGCGCAAGCGCAAGCCGATGCTGTTGAAGATCAACGTCACGTCGCTGATCGACGTCACGTTCCTGCTGCTGGTGTATTTCATGATCGCCACGAGTTTCACCTCGAGCGAGGAGGCGTACCGCACCGACATTCCCAGCCGCGAGGGCGTGGGCACGGCCGACCCGTTCGAGATCCAGGACGATCCTCTGCGCATCAGCGTCAATTCAACCGGGCTCGCGCCGGACATGTATCGTCTGCAGATCGACGGGCCGTATCAGCAGCCCTCGACGTTCGATGATCTCTACACGTTTCTTTCGTCGCGCCTGGTCAGGGCCGACACGACCGGTGGATTGTTCGAGCCCAATCACCCGATCGTGATTCAGCCGACCCGCACGACGCGCTGGGAGCATGCGATGCAGGCGTTCAACGCCGCCGCCCGCGCGCGCTACACCAACGTGACCTTCGCCAAGCCGGGGTGATATGCGATCTTGGATTCGGCATTCTGGATTCGCCGCCTGCCTGCTCGTCGCCCTGACCGCCGCGTCGCAGACGGCTTCCGGCCAGTCGCTGGAGCAGCGTCTGGACTCCGAGCGCTACCTCCGCGGCCTGCGCGATCTGCAACTGCCCGAGGTCATCGAGCACTATCTCAAGGCCCATCCTCCCGCCAACGACATCGAGGCCGCGCTTCAGGAGATCGCGCGCCAGCATGCGTTGCTCAGCGGCGTCGAGGGCGCGCGGCGCGAGGCCCAGGTCCGGACGCTCCTGCAGGTGCGCCAGGATCTGATCAACGAGCATCCGGCCGATCCTCGCCGTGCCGTGTGGCTGGCGGATCAGGCCTCCGACATCCTCTTCGAACTGCTTCCCAGCGATTCGCTGAACCTGACGGCGCTGTTCGGCCTTCCCGACAAGTCTCAGCGAGCCAGCGCCGCCAACGCTGCTGCGAAGATGAACGACGCGGCACAACAGGCCGAGCAGGCCATCGACGCCGCCATCCGCGCCATCGAAGGCGCGCCGAACTTCTCGAAGGATGTAGTGCTGCAGCAGCGCCGCAGGCAACTGGCTGACATCGAGCGCGATCGCCGCATCCCGTTCCTACGCGGCGTGGCGGCGTACCTGAACGCCGAACTCAATCAGAGCGGCGCCGAGGCGCAGAAATCCTGCGAACTTGCGACCGGCACCCTGTCGCCTCTGACCGATTCACTTGAAGGCGCGCCGGCGTTGAATGCACGGCAGTACGACGGCCTGGCCAAGGCGCGGCTGAAGCGCTACGACGAGGCCGAGGCGCGATTTGCATCGGTCGCGAAGGATCCTGCCGCCGCGCCGGCCGACGTGTTCGCAGCCCGAATGGGCGGCGTGCTCAATCGCCTGGTGAGCAAGGGGCCGCAGTCGGCTCTCGAAGGTCTGGCATCAATCGAGGAGAAGTATCGCGACCCGTCGCTGCTGTTCTTTCGCGTACTGATCGCGGATCAGCAGTTCAGGCTGCGCCTGGCGCAGGCCAAGGCGGCGCCTGCTGCACAGCGCGCCAGCAGCACCGCCGCCGCGTTCGCCTCGTACACCGACCTGCTGAAGGTCCCGTATCCCCCCAACACCGTATCGCGCGAGGCGCTGCGATCGATCGCGTTCTCGCGCCTGACGACAGCGGCATCGGCTGCAGGCGACATGCCGACGACGGACCTGCCGCCGATCGTGGCCGTTGCACAGGCAGATGCGTTGTCACGTGAGCAGGCCACGCGCGAGCAGGCGATCGTCTCCCTTGAAGGCCTCCTGAAGGCCGGCTCTCTGCAGGCCGATGATCGCGCCTCGGCCCTGTTCGCGCTGGGCCGTGCGCTGTTCGAGGCCGACCAGCCGCTCATGGCGGCACAGCGTTTCTGCGAACTGGCTCGCGACCATCCCGCCGATGCGCAGGCTGAGCGGTCCATCGAACTGGCCGCGACGTTGGCGTTCGATGAGCACCGCAACGCCCCCAATGATCCCGAGACGCGGCGCGTCCTGCGCGAGACGCTGGATCTGCTGCTGGCGAAGTACGCCAACCTGAAATCCATCGATCGCTGGCAGTACGCAGCGGGACGCCTGGCGCTGGTGGAGGGCCGCTTCGATGACGCGGCCCAGCATTTCGGCAAGGTCACGCCCAACGCGGCCGAATGGCTGGATGCGAATTTCATGCAGGCCGCGACGGCCCGCGCCAAGGTCACGGGGTCATCCGGCGCCGGCGCGCAGCCGTTGCATCAACAGACCCGCCAGGTGGTGACGAAGGTGTCCCCGATCATCCAGCAGGGCCTGTCGGCGACAAACGATGCTCAGCGCAAGGCCTCGCTGCAGTATTACTTGGCGATGCTCAAGGTGTTCGCTGCCGAGGCGACGCTGGCGCTGGGCGAGCCGCAGAAGGCGATCGATTCGCTGGCGGGCATCGAGAATGACTCGACCATCGGCGCCGACGCCCTCGGCGAAGCGATGCGCGTGCGCATCAACGCCTACCAGGCGCTGCGCAAGCCCGAGAAGGCGCTGAGCGATCTCAAACGCTTCGTCGAGTCGTCGCCCAAACAGGCGGGCGCAGTGCTGCAGCCGATGATCGCCTCGCTCAGCGCCGATGTGCAGCGATTGATCAACGACGGCCAGGATGCGCAAGCCAGGGACCTGGCGACGCGCACGCTGCTGCCGGCGGCGAAATCACTCGAGGCCTGGCTGCAGACGCCGGACGCTCCGACCGATCCTGTCGAGCGCGTCGCGCTCGAGCGAGGTGTGGCCGACGCCTATCGCTACGCGGGCGATTGCGACTCGGCGGGCGCGATCTATCAGCGGCTGGTGCGCGTGCAGCCGGATTCGGGCGACATCCTTCTTGGCCACGCGGAATGCCTGTACGCGCTGGGAGGCGAACAGCACATGGCCGATGCGATGAACATCTACAAGCGCCTGGCCGCGTCCGGCCCGGGTGGAACCGGCGCGATGAAGGAACGCTACTGGCTTTCCCAGCTGCGCATGCTGCAGATTCTCGACGCCGCCGGGCGCGGCACGCAGCAGATCCTGCCGCGCATCGAGCGCCTGCGCCAAAGCGATCAGGAGTTCGGCGGCGAACGATTCCGGCAGGGTTTCGAGGC
>DATKJG010000306.1:0-4477 GCA_035543215.1 Phycisphaerales bacterium
ATCTACGACGAGCAGGCTGACGCGAAGCAGCAGATCGCTGCCGCCGTGGCCAAGGCGAAGAAGGAGAATCGCCGCGTGCTGGTGCAGTGGGGCGCCAACTGGTGCGGCTGGTGTCACAAACTGCATGAGACGTGCGCCAAGGACAAGGACCTGTCGCGAGAACTGCTCTACGAGTATGACGTGGTGCTCGTGGACATCGGCCGCTTCGACAAGAACATGGACCTGGCGGCTTCGTACGGCGCCGATCTCAAGGGCAACGGCGTGCCGTACCTGACCGTGCTCGATGGCGAAGGCAAGGCCACTGCCAACCAGGAGACCAGTTCGCTCGAGGAGGGCGATCATCACCTGCCGGCGAAGGTGCTTTCGTTCCTCAAGCAGCACCAGGCCGAGTACCTCACCGCCGAGAGCGTGCTGAGCGACGGCGTGAAGAAGGCCGCTGCCGAGAAGAAGGTCGTCTTCCTGCACTTCGGCGCGCCGTGGTGCGGCTGGTGCCACAAACTTGAGAACTGGATGGCGAAGCCGGAGATCGCGCAGATCCTTGGCAAGGACTTCGTCGATGTGAAGATCGACATCGATCGTACCGTCGGCGGCAAGGACCTCATGAAGCGCTATGCCGGCGAGAAGGCCAAGGGCATTCCGTGGTTCGCGTTTGTCAACGCCGCTGACAACACGGTGGTCGCGACCAGCGACGACTCGAATGGCGCCAACGTCGGCTTCCCGGCGAAGGACGAGGAGATCGCGCATTTTGGCGCGATGCTCGGCAAGGCGCACAAGAGCATCACGCCCGAGGACATCCAGACGCTGCTCAAGTCACTGAAAGATGCGAACAAGGCGGCGCAGTAATCGGCGCGGTGATCACTCCTCACGCAACACCGCGTATGGCGGGAGAGCGTTCTCCCTGGTGCTCGGGAACATCGTCCTGATGTAGAGCATCGCATCCACCTGCCTGGACCAGCCCCCCGTCGCAGTCATCTCGCCGTAGCCCAGCGGGCGGCTGATCATCGGCAGGCGCAGCCAGTGATCGGCCGGAAGGGCGCGGAAGTCGATGAACAGAAAGCGCTTCTCAGTCTGGCCGCACAGATCTTCGAGTGAGCCCTTGCTGGGTGCTGGGATCTCCATCGGCGCGGTCCGGCCGAAGACGTTGCCCGCCTTGCCATCGAAGGCCGTGAAACCGATGGTGTACATCGTGTCGCCCAGCGCCTTCTTGCTGATGGTGCCGCAGTTGGTCACGCCATCGTAGAGGGGCCCGCCCATCACGGGCCTGATGGCTTCGATGTCGTTGGCCGCGTGCATCGTGGCCATCCACGCGATGACCTTGCGATCCTTGTAGCGTTCGTTCACCTGCCAGATGAGGTTGGCCGCCATGCGCTGATCGCGCGTGTTGTTGTCGGTGACTTTCATCTGCCCGCCACCGGCGCGACTGGCCATGAACTCCAGCATACTCCTGACACTGACGACGGCATCATCGGCGCAGCGCCGCATGAACTCGAACGCCGCTTCGCCGTGAGCCTTGACCAGTGCCGCGCGATGCTGATCCATGAACGCGGCGATCGCCGTCCATTTCTCTACCAGCGGCTCGAGGTTGGCCTTGACGGGCATGCCATCGCCGCCGCGCTCGTTGAACTTCGCGTAACCGCCGGTGATGTCCTCGCGCATTTCGGGGCTCAGCAGCGCGGGATCGGCCTTGTCGAAGAACTCGATCAGCGCGGCAGCGCGCTTGGTCGTGGCCGCCTCGCCGCCGGAGAACTGATGGTCGAAGCCTGCAGTCTCGATCGGATGGTCGGATGTCAGGGTCGATCGCACGTACTCAAGCGTCGGCCGCACCTGCGCGCTGAACGTCCAGATCGGGAAGATTCCCATGCGCGTGATGTCATCCATCTTGATGTTCGGATCGCGCAGCGCGCGATCAACCTCGCGGCAGTCGAACATGCCGCTTTCCCATGTCAGAACATCGAAGCCCATTTCTCTGTGCAGGAACTTGATGATCCGCGCCTTGGCCAGGAAGTCGGCTCCGTCGCCGTGGCTTTGTTCGCCGAGCACGACCAGGCGCGAGTCGCCGATCAGGTTCTTGATCGGCTGCAGGTCGCTGAAGTCTTCGTCATCTTCCGGATCGATTGACGTGATGACGACGGAGCGCTCCAGCAGGTCGCCGACGCGCTCGTCGACCTCGACCATCGGTTGCGTCTGCGGCGCCGTGGCGGGCGGATTCTGCAACAGCATCGGAACGCATACGACCAGGGTGAGCATGCACATGACGGGTCTCCAGTCGATCGGGATTGAGATGTTGTACGGGATCGACTGTCTGGAGTTGATCACCAGAGCCTCGCGCCGTCGCTCGTGCTAGATTTCTGTTCATGGCGGCCGCCGCGACAATTCGCCCGCGCTCCCGATGGTGGCTGCGCCGGCGCTGGCTGCTGATCCCGATGTTGCTGGTGCTGGTGTTCGCGCTGCCGCAACTGTTCGGCGGCAAGATGAGGGTCGATTCCGGCCTGTACGCGGGCGTCTCGCTGCACATGTACAACCAGGGGACGTTCTGGACGCCGATGGCCGGTGATGCGCCGTACTTTCGCAAGCCTCCGCTGGTGTTCTGGATTCACGGCGCGTTTCTGTGGCTGCTGGGACCACATTTGTGGGTGATGCGCCTGCCGACTGTCATCGCGGCTCTGGGCATCGTCGGCCTCACGTGCTTGATCGCGCGACGAATGACGAACTGGCGCGTGGCCCTGTTCAGCGGCTGCGTGCTCGCCACCACCGTTTCGTTCTTTCATCTGTTCCAGCGTTTCGTGCTCGATTATTGGCAGACGTTTTTCATGCTCGTGGGCGTATGGATGATCGTCGAGGCGCAGCGCCGCCGGCTGCTCTGGCTGGCCATCTGTGCGGGGGCGCCCATTGGGGCATCAATGCTGTGCAAGCCCCTGATCTCGGGCATCGCGCTGCCGATCATGTGCGTCTGGCTGGCGACTATCCGCGAATATCGTTGGGCGCTCCTGACATTCCTCGGTGGGACCGTGACAGCCTTGATGGTTGCAGCGCCGTGGCACCTGAGCATGATCGCGCAGCACGGCGACCTCTTCCTCGGCTCCTACTTCCAGCGAGAGATGGTCGATCGGGTCACAACCGCGCAGGGCTTCGAGGCCGAGCCGTGGTACTGGTACCTGATCGAACTCGCCAAGGGCTACTGGCCGTGGATGCTGACGCTTGTGCTCGGACTGTGGACCTGGGCGCGCACTCGCCCGGGATCTGAGCGTGAAACCCGCTTCCGCCGATTGTGTGTGGCCTTCTGCCTGCTGTGGCTGGCGATCATGATGTATTCAGCGGACAAACGGATCCGCTACCTCATGCCGATGTTGCCGATGCTCTCGATGATCAGCGGCTGGTGGCTGGCCCACATCACCTGGGGATCAAGGCGCCGCCTCGCCCGGCGAAGGACACTGCGTTGGCTGGAGATGGCCGTGCAGTTCGCCGTCGTGGCCGCAGCGATCTTCGCCACGCTGCCGATTCATTACAACACCCAAGCCGTGCCGGAATGGGAAGCGCTCGACCAGTACATTCGAGACCATCCGGGCGAGCGCTACCAGATCGGCACGGTCAATGTGCAGGATGGCGGTCGCATCTATTTCAACACCGGAATCTGGCCGTACAACGCGGTCGACGCTCTGGGGCACGACCTGCCGATCGAGCCCGGGACGTTGCTGATCAACAGCCACGAGGTGCCGCGCACGCGCCGGATCCAGGGCGAGGTCGTCTTCGACCAGGGCAAACTGCAGATCGTGCGCGTGCGCGGTCAATGAGCCATCGTCGCGCGGCGATTAAGGTCCACGAGTCCGCTCATCGATCCTGCATCCTCGGCTTGCCCGGACCGCGGTAGCCGCGGCAAATGGCCAGTTGATAGCCCAGCGCATCGAGTTTCGGATCCTCGATGACCTCGAAGGAATCAAAACGGCCGCGCACATCGCGTGCGACATTTCCGTCGTCGTCCAGATAGAGGCACGTCTTGCCGAGCCAGTCGTCACGGTTCTGCCAATAGGCGTAACCGAGCCCGGTGTCGCCGACAAACCACTGGTTGGATGTGAATGGCGCGGTCGGCTGATCTTCGATCGACACGCGATAGAACGCCAGAATGCTGGCCAGGCGGTACTTGCCGTCGGCCAGAATCAGCGGTTCATAGCCGACTTGCGCCTCGAGTTCATCCTCATGACGTTCAACAACGTCGGCCAGTTCACGCCACGGCCCGAGGGCGCGGATCAGATGCGTTCGCGGCTGCAGCACCAGCAGATAGAGAAACCCGATGATGTTCGCGGCGATGCAGCAGCCGAATGTCCACGCCAGGCCGTTCATGCGTAGCCTGTTGAATGCATGGCGTGAGCGCAACCTTGCCACCGCGACGAGCGTGTGACAGGCCACCGGGATCAGGCTCAAGTACGCCGGCAATGTCCAGTTGATGTGAATGGACGTGCGCAGCGATTTCGCGGCCATC
>DATKJG010000307.1:0-5697 GCA_035543215.1 Phycisphaerales bacterium
CGAATCTCGACATCCGCACGCTGCAGGATTTCGCAGACGATCGCATCAAGCCAGCGCTGGAGCGTATCGAAGGCATGAGCGAGGTTGGCGTGCTGGGCGGATACGAGCGCGAGATGCAGGTGCGCTTCGATGCGATGCTGCTGGCCCAGCGCGGCATCACGCCGTCGGAGTTCGCAGGCGCGCTTCGCCAGACCAACGTCAACGTCTCAGCCGGCGAACTCAACGACGCCAAGAACCAGGTTCGCGTGCGCACTGTCAGCCGCTACGAGAGCATCGAAGACGTCGAGGGCACGGTGATCAAGTACACCGCAGGCGGGCCGATCCTGGTGCGCGATGTCGCCGACGTCGTCGAGACCTACAAGGAACCTCGCACGTTCGTGCGCTCCAAGGGTCACCAAGTCATCGCGATCAACTGCCAGCGCGAGATCGGCTCCAACGTCATGGACGTCATGGACGGCCTGCGGGCCGAACTGGTCGCGCTCAATGCCCCGGGCGGCATGCTCGAGAGCCAGGCCCGCGCTGTGGGGCTCAAAGGCAATCTCACGCTCGAGCTGGTGTATGACCAGACGATCTATATCGATGAAGCGCTGGACCTGGTGCAGGAGAACATCTGGGTCGGCGGCCTGCTGGCGGTAATCACCCTGCTGATCTTCCTGCGCTCGCTGCGCTCAGTGGCGATCGTCGTCATCTCGACGCCCATCTCGGTAGTGGGCGCGATCGTGGCCATGGTGGCGCTGGGCCGGACAATCAACGTCATCAGTCTTGCGGGCATGGCGTTCGCCATCGGCATGGTGGTGGACAACGCGATCGTCGTGCTGGAGAACATCTTCCGCCACCTCGAGATGGGCAAGAAGCCATGGCAGGCGTCGATCGATGCGACGCGCGAGGTGTGGGGCGCGATTCTCGCCGCTACGCTCACCAACATCGTCGTCTTCGTGCCGATCCTGCTGATTCAGGAGGAGTCCGGGCAGTTGTTCCGCGACATCGCGCTGGCGATCTGCGCCACCGCCGCGCTGAGCCTGGTGGTATGCATGACCGTGGTGCCGGCGATGGCGGCGCGGATGATGAAGACGGTGCCTGGCCGCGGCAGGCCCGCTCGCACAACCGCATCGCCTTTGCGGCGCATCTGGGACGCCGTCACCGGACCGTTCCGTGCGTTCTTTCGAGCCATCGATCGGATTCCCGATCTGCTGGCCAACGCGATTCACTTCATCAGCGGCAGCATGCTGGCCTCATTCGTCGTCGTCGCCGGACTGACCGCGCTGTCGCTGGTTGGCAGTTGGCTGCTCATGCCGCCGTCGGATTACCTGCCGACGGGCAACCGCAATCTCGTCTTCGGCATGCTGCTGCCGCCGCCGGGCTACAACATCGCGCAGCAGGTGACGATCGGCGAGCGCGTGGAAGCGGAGATGCGGCCGTACTGGGAGGCGGCGGAAGTTCCTCCCGGTCCGCAGCGCGAACAGGCTGAGGCGAATCTGCCGAAGATTCAGCCATTCGACTACGCGACGATGTCGCCGGGTCCGGCCATCACGCCTCCGCCGATGGAGAACTATTTCTTCGTCGCCTTCGATGGCATCATGTTCCATGGTGCCATCAGCGCCGATGCCGCGCGTGTACCGGATGTCGCTGCCTTGTTCAACAACGCGACGCGGGCCGAGAACGCCCCGGGCGTGCTGGCGTTCGCCTTCCAGGCGCCGCTGTTCCAACTGGGCGGCGCGACGGGGTCGGCGGTGAAGATCGATTTCGCTGGCGACGATCTCAAGCACGTTTCCGACGCCGCACAGGCGGTCTATGGCAAACTCGGCCAGGCATTCGGCTACCAGACGCTGCAGCCCAGCCCAAGCAACTTCAATCTCCCCGGGCCGGAACTGCAGGTGGTGCCGAATCGCCGGCAACTCAGCGATCTTGGCATGACGCCTGCCGACCTTGGCCTGGCGGTGCAGGCCATGGGCGACGGCGCGATCATCGGTGAGTATCGCAAGGGTGGCGACTCGATCGACCTCAAGGTCATCGCCAAGCAGTCGGTCGATCAGCGCTACATCGGAGCGCTGACCGACACGCCGATTGCCACCCCGGCCGGACCGGTGGTGCCGGCGTCGATCCTGGCGACGGTCAACCGAGTGACCAGCCCGCCGCAGATCAATCGCGTCAATCGCCAGCGGGCCGTGACGCTGCAGTTCACGCCGCCGCCGGCGATGCCCTTGGAGGGCGCGATCGCCGAAGTGGACAAGACCATCGCAGAAATGCGGCAATCAGGAGTGGTGCCGAGCGATGTTGAAACCGGCTACACCGGGTCGGCCAGCCGCTTGCGCGCGGTGAAGGAAGTGCTGCTGGGCGACGGCTCGCTCGCAGGCACGCTGAGTTCATCGCTGTTCCTGGCGCTGCTCATCACCTACCTCCTGATGTGCGTGCTGTTTCAGAGTTTCCTGCATCCGCTGGTGATCATGTTCAGCGTCCCGTTGGCGACGCTGGGCGGGTTCATCGGTCTGGCGGCACTGCACCACTGGAGCATCGCCGATCGCTACATTCCCGATCAGAAACTCGACGTGCTGGTGATGCTCGGGTTCATCATTCTCATCGGCGTGGTCGTGAACAACGCCATCCTGCTGGTGCACCAGGCGCTGAACTTCATGAAGGGCATCAGCGATGTCCCGGGCATCCAAGGCGCGCTGGATCCCCGCCGCGCCATCACCGAGAGCGTGCGCAGCCGCGTCCGCCCCATTCTCATGAGCCTGTTCACGAGCATCATCGGCATGGCGCCGCTGGTCATCAAACCCGGAGCGGGCAGCGAACTGTATCGCGGCCTTGGCGCGGTGGTGCTTGGAGGATTGCTCGTGTCCACTGTGTTCACGCTGATCCTGACCCCGCTGCTCATGAATCTGGCGATCCGCGCGAAGGCGGGGCTTGCCGGCGTCCTCGCCCGGCAAGCCGCAGCCGACGAGCCGGTCGATGGGATGCATCCATTGCAGGCCACGGGGGATGCGAGCGGCGCTGATCATCAGTTGATGTCTCCGAATGGTGAGCCGACCGGTCGGCGGCGGCCGCACCCGTCAACTCCTCTGTCGGGCGCCGCGGGCGAGCACGTTCACGCTGGCGAGGATTGAACGAAACCTCATCGCCGATGAGAGGGATCGGTGGCCATCACCTATTCATGAGGTATGCTGATCATGAGCGAATGGCAGTTGCCTGCCCGCCCTTCAGGTGAACCTGCACACGCGCCGAGAAAGGTCAAGCCCGCTCATGATGCATACCCGACACGCTGTCGCCGCTTTGCTGACTGTCTCAATCGCCGTTGCCGCACGTGCCCAGGACCAGCCCGTCGCGCCGCGCGGCCAGTATGTCGGCCATGCATTCGACACGACCTGGCTGCCGAACGAGGCTGATCAATCGCAGGTTGTCTATGCCGATATCGTCCGTGAGGCGGGTGCGGCGTGGATGCGCCTGCATTTCGCCATAGCGTCGGTTCCCTCCGGCGGAAGCGTGCGGATGACGTCTCTGCTGGACGGCGAGGTGCAGCAACTCGACGCCGCCGGCCTGAGCATGTGGAGCAATACCTCGGCCTATTTCAACGGCGATTCGGTGCTGGTCGAGTTGATCGCCGCGCCCCATTCGCGCAGCAACCGACTGTCGGTGGCGATGCTCGAAATCGAGATGCGCGACGAAGGCGCGCTTGCCGGCACGCCCGGCCAGTGCGGCATCTGCGGCGCCGACGACCGCACGACATCGACGCAGCCGTGGGTGGCGCGCCTCATGAGCGTCGGATGCACGGCGTCGGTGTACACCTCCTGCAGTTGCATGGTCACCGCCGGCCACTGCAGCGGCGGCACGGTCATGCAATTCAACGTGCCACCGTCAACGGCCGGCTGCGCGTTGGTCAATCCTCCGGTCGCCGACCAATTCCCCGTTGTGAACAAGCTGTTTGCCAGCTCCGGTGTCGGAGCCGACTGGTGCGTCATGACCATGGGCACGAATTCGCTGGGCCAGAAGCCGGTCCAGCGCTACGGCGCGTACCGGCCGCTGGCGTCCAGCGCCTCATCAACCTTCCTTCCGGTGGGCAGCGCGCTGGACGTCTGGGGCTACGGCGTCGATGCCACGTGCACGCTGTCGCAGACGCAGCAACGGTCCACGGGCGCGATAACGGCCGTGTTGGCCAGTTCGCTGCAGTTCAATGACGATATCCGCGGCGGCAATTCGGGATCATCCATGCATCGCAACGGCGAACTCTTCGGCATCGTCACGCATTGCCAGGTCAATTGCCCGAATCATGGGACGCGCATCGACCTCGCGGCATTCGCCGCAGCCCGCGCATCCCTCTGCGCCTGTTCCTGCAATGCCGACGTTGCTCCTACCGGCGTGGTGGATGTCAACGACCTGCTGGCGGTCATCAGCACGTGGGGCCCTTGCCCCGCCGTTCCCGCGCCATGCCTGGCTGATATCGCGCCTGCTCCATCGGGCAACGGCGTGGTCGATGTCAACGACTTGCTGGCGGTGATCAGCACGTGGGGACCATGCCCGTTCTGATTGACCGAACGCCGGTCAGATCGTGGCAACCGCGACCTGCCGCGGCGCCGGCATGGCGGTCACAGGATCAGCTCCGTCGAGCACAAGCGAGAACCTGTGTGTCGCTCCGTCGCGGTCGAAGGTGAGCGACGCCTCCCCGCGCAGCTCGGTGCGGACGAGGCCGTGGATGAGCCCGGTGCCCACGCCATCGCGAACAGGTGGAACGATCTCCGGCCCGCCGCTTTCGCGCCAGTGCAGCCAGAGCATGCGCTCGCTGGCGCCGGAGTGTGCGGCGGCGAGCGTCCACATCACGGCGATCGCTCCGCCGGGCACCCGCAACGCGCCGTGCTTCTGACTGTTGGCGAAGAGTTCCTGGAGGACCATGCCCAGGGCAGTCGCCTGGCGGGCTGCGATGCTCACGGTGGGTCCGTCGATCACCATGCGCTCCTGAGCGCCGACGGGTGCGAGGGTCAGGAACAGTTGCCGCAGATCGACGGCTCGCCAGTGCTCGCGCGAGAGCATCGCGTGCACGACCGACATGGCTTGAACGCGGCTGCGTACCGACGCCGCCAAGTCGCGCACCGACGTGCTGTCGCGGGCGGAAATGTCGATTAGGGCCGAGAGCGATGCCAGGTTATTGCGTACGCGATGGTCCAGTTCGCTCAGCAGCAGTTGCTGCAGGTTGTTGCTGCGCTCCAGGGCCTGCTCAGCCCTCTTGTGTGCGGTGACGTCCACATCCATGCACACAAACGTGGACGAAGGGGCGCCGGGGAGCTTCAACAGCGTGGAGTAGCACCAGCCCGCAGCGCCGTCACGCCGCCTGAAGGGCAGGTCTCCCAACGTGGCCGATTCGCCGCTGCGATCGATCTCCCGCAGTGCGTGCATGAACGCCTCCTGGCAATCGTCGTCGAACATGAGCATGTCGAGCGTGCGGCCGACCGCCTCCGCCTCGCTCCATCCGAAGATGCTCTCCGCGGCGCGATTCCAGAACAGCACGCGGCCGTGAACGTCGAAGCCCTGAATGGCGACGCTCGGAGCATTGTCAATCATCGCGCGCAGGCGCGCCTCGCTTTCGCGAAGCGCCGTCTCGGCCTGCTTGCGCTCGGTGATGTCCGTGATGCTGCCGACCATGCGCAGGGCCCGGCCCTGCGCATCGCGCGACACCACCCGGCCGCGCGACAGCACCCATTTCCATTC
>DATKJG010000308.1:0-2752 GCA_035543215.1 Phycisphaerales bacterium
GGTCGGCAACTCCGCTGAGGTCACCATCACCGTCACCGAGGACATGTGCCCGGCGTTCGACGGCGTGGTGGTGCACCATGTCTACTCGACGTGGTCGATGGCGCATCACATGGAACTCGCGGCCCGCATGGTGCTCGCGCCGCATCTGGAGGAGCACGAGGAGGGCATAGGCTCGCACCTGTCAATTGATCATGTCTCGCCCGCACCGCTGGGCCATCGCGTGCGCCTCATCGCCACCGCCACTGAATTGCACGGCTCCACGCTCGTGTGCCAGGTGATCGCGTACGATGGCGAGCGCATCGTCGGCCGTGGCAAGCAGGTGCAGCGCATTCTGCCCAAGGCGACGCTGGCGGGGCTGATCGAACGTGCAAAGACTGTTGCGCACTGACGCGCGCAAGCCAAATCCACAATCGAAATCAGAATCGCGCCCCATGCCCGAGCCACTCATCCTGACCGAGACCTCCGGTGCCGTCGGCGTCATCCGCCTGAACCGGCCGAAGGTGCTCAATGCCCTCAATCCCGAGTTGATGACGCAACTCGCTGATCAGATGGAAGTGTGGGATCGCGATGCGGCGATCAACGTGATACTGCTTGCAGGCAGCGAGCGGGCGTTTGCCGCCGGAGCCGACATCGGTGACATGGCGGAGCAGTCAGCCATCAGCATGTATGAGCGCGACCAATTTGCGACGTGGGATCGGATCAAGCGCATCAGGAAGCCGATCATCGCGGCCGTGTCGGGATTCGCACTCGGCGGGGGCTGCGAGTTGATGATGATGTGCGATGTGATCATCGCCAGCGACACCGTGCAGATCGGTCAGCCGGAGATCAACATCGGCGTGATGCCGGGCGCGGGTGGCACGCAGCGACTGACGCGCGCGCTGGGCAAGGCGCTGGCGATGGACATGATCCTCACCGGGCGATTCATCGGCGCCAAGGAAGCGCTCGAGGCAGGACTGGTCAGCCGCGTGGTGCCGCGCGAGCACTGGTTCGACGCGGCGCTGAAGGTCGCGCAGGACATGTCGAAGAAGCCCGCAGTCGCGCTGCGGCTGGCCAAGGAAGCCATTCTGAAAGCTGACGAGGTCTCGCTGGAAGAAGGCGTGCAGCACGAGCGGAAGTTGTTCTACATGCTCTTCGCGACGGAAGATCAGAAGGAAGGCATGCGCAGTTTCGTCGAGAAGCGCAAGCCGACGTTCAAGGGCAAGTGAATCACCATGACGACTGCGACCGCCACCGAATCGACGATCACCACGACGACCAGCGCCGGCGTCTGCACTATCACGCTCAATCGTCCTGACGTGCTCAACGCGTTCAACGATGCGCTGACCACTGAACTCCATGACGCGCTCAAGGCCGCGGAGAAGGACGCGGCCGTGCGCGTCATCGTCATCACCGGCGCGGGGCGTGCTTTTTCCTCGGGCCAGGACCTCGGCGATCTCAAGACCAAGTACGTGCCCGGCTACGTGCCGCACCTTGGCGATGATCTTCGTCGGCGCTACAACCCGATCATCAAGCGCATGCGCGAGATGGACAAGCCGATCATTGCGGCCGTGAACGGCGTCGCGGCCGGAGCCGGCTGCAGCCTCGCGCTGGCGGCCGACATGAGAATGGCCAGCGATCAGGCGGCGTTCATCGAAGTCTTCATCAACGTCGGCCTGATTCCCGATTCAGGCTCGACGTTCATGCTGCCCCGGCTCGTGGGACTGGGAAAGGCGATGGAACTGTGCATGACCGGCTCGAAGGTGGATGCCGCCGAGGCACTGCGTCTGGGCATCGTGAATCAGGTCGTTCCGGCCGCCGAACTGGAGGCGGCGACGGCGAAACTGGCCGGGAAACTGGCTTCGCTGCCTGGACGTGCGATCGCCCTGACCAAGCGATTGCTCAATCAGGCTGCGAATAATGATCTGGAAGCGCAACTCGAGGCCGAAGCATTCGATCAAGAGACCGCGGGCAAAACGGCCGATCACTATGAAGGCGTCGTGGCGTTTCTGGAGAAGCGCAAGCCGGCGTTCCAGGGAAAGTAGTTCGTGGTTCGTTGTGTGTGGTTCGTTGAACACCACCGGCAGCGAACGACGGACCACGAACAACAAACATGTCCAGTTCCAAACATCCTGTCGGCATCCTCGGCTGCGGCGCGATGGGGGCGGGGATTGCGCAGGTGGCCGCGACGCATGGCTTCACCGTGCTTCTGCTCGATATGAGCGAGGCCCTTGTCCGCAACGCCATCGACGGCGTGGGCAAGCGGCTCGATCGGCTTGTGTCGAAGGAACTGCTCACGAAGAAGCAGCGCAACGAAGCATTCGCACGTTTGAAAGTGGCGACGAAGCCGGAAGATCTGCGCGAATGCGATCTGGTGATCGAGGCGATTATCGAGGACCTCGACGCCAAGGCGAAGGCGCTGGGCGCGCTCGTGCCGCACCTGCCAAAGGATGCGGTCATTGCCACCAACACGTCGTCGTTGTCGATCACGAAGATCGGCGAAGCCATCGACCAGCCGCAGCGCACGGTCGGGCTGCATTTTTTCAATCCCGCGCCGCTGATGCCGCTGGTGGAGGTGATCGCCGGCGCGAAGTCAGACGCGAACTCGATGCGCCGCGCGACGCTGATTGCAGAGAGTTGGGGCAAGACGGTGGTGCGGGCCGCGGATGTACCGGGCTTCATCGTCAATCGCGTCGCGCGGCCGTACTACCTCGAGGCCTTCCGCATACTTGAGGATCAGTATGCGAGCGCCGATGAGATCGACAAGGCGATGCGC
>DATKJG010000309.1:0-3721 GCA_035543215.1 Phycisphaerales bacterium
GACATCGATCGCCGCTGGAATCAGAGCCCGCAGAAGTACATGGGCAAGGCCCGCACGCCCACGCTCGTCATCCATAGCGAGGGCGATCTGCGCTGCAATGTCGAGCAGGGCGAAGAGGTGTTCTCGACGCTGCAATGGCTCGGCGTGCCATCGCGCCTTGTGCGCTATCCATCCAATACGTTCCACGGTATGAGCCGCAGCGGTCCGCCCGACCTGCGGCTGCACCGGCTGGGTCAGATCGTGGATTGGTGGAAAAAGTGGATGAGATAGATTTGAGGCTTGTGGCCTGAGGTTTGAGGCTGTCCGAATCGCGACGAGCGACCTCAATCGCGCTCCAGTACGCATGCGGCGTGGGGCATATCATCTTCTCTCATGCCCCGCATCATCTCCGGCCGCGAAATCGTCGAACTCGACAGCGACACCGAAGCCGAACGCCTGCTGAATGGCGATGGTGAGGTGAACGAACTGACCGATGAATGCCGGGCCGCGATGGCCCACGTGCGCGGGCTGCTGGAGTACATCGGCGAGGACCCGACGCGCGAGGGGCTTCTCGACACTCCGCGCCGAGTCATCAACGCCATGCGCGATCACTTCCGCGGCTATCGCGAGGATCCCGCTTCGTACCTCTCGAAGACCTTCAGCCAGGTCGAAGGTTACAACGAACTGGTGCTGATCAGCGACATCGAATTGCACAGCCATTGCGAGCACCACATCGTGCCGTTTGTGGGCAAGGCACACGTGGCATACATTCCCGATGGCCGGGTCGTGGGCTTGTCCAAGATCGCGCGCGTCGTCGACGCCTTCGCCAAGCGCCTGCAGGTGCAGGAAAAACTCACGGCGCAGATCGCCGACACGATTCAGAACGTGCTTCAGCCGCAGGCGGTGGCGGTGATCCTGCAGTGCCAGCACTTCTGCATGTGCTACCGCGGCGTGCGCAAGCCGGGCTCGTGGACCACGACAAGCAAGCTGCACGGCGCGTTCCTCAAGAATCCCGCATCGCGCATGGAACTGTTCACGCTGCTGGGCATGGAGCGCGGGATCGGATGATGTTGATTGTCGATTGACGATTAACGATTTACGATTGTGGGGCGCCTCGGAGATGCATCGCGCATTCGTCAATCGTGGATCGTCAATCGTCAATTCTCCCTCCCAAGGCCCTGCTTGGCATGATCCACGTCGCCGCGCTCCCCGGTACGCCGCGCGCGAGCATGCCGCTGCGCGACATCGTGCGGCAAGCCGCGGACGAGGCGAAACTGCTGATGGATGCCGGCTTCGACGGCCTGATCATCGAGAACATGCACGATGCGCCGTACCTGCGGCGCGAGGTCGGCCCCGAAATCATCAGCGCGATGACCGTGATTGGAGCGGCGGTTCGTGAGGCGATGGCCAAAGACAAACCGCTCGGCGTGCAGATCCTCGCTGGAGCAAATCGTGCCGCGCTGGCGGTGGCGCAGGCGATCGGCGCGCAATTCACCCGGGTCGAAGGATTCGTCTTCGCCTCGGTCGCCGACGAAGGCCTGATGGAGGAAGCCGACGCCGGGCCGCTGCTGCGCTATCGCAGGATGATCGGAGCCGAGCACATCAGGGTGTTCGCCGACATCAAGAAGAAGCATTCCTCGCACGCCATCACCGCGGACGTCGATGTGGGCGAGACGACCAAGGCGGCGGAACTGTTCGGCGCTGATGGCGTGATCATCACCGGCATCGCCACGGGCAGGGCCATCACGATCAACGACCTTGGCGCGGCACGCGTCGCCACCCCGCTGCCCTTGATCGTCGGATCAGGCGTCACGCCCGAGAGCGTCAAGGACCTGTTCGCCTACGCCGATGGGCTGATCGTCGGCAGTTGGTACAAGCGCGAAGGACTGTGGAGCAAACCGCCCGACGCGAAACGCGCCAACGAATTGGTCGCTGCAGTGCGAGCGGCGCGGAGTTGAGCGTGTCGCAACTCTTGGGCGACGTCTACTGCAGTTGAATGTCGCGATAGTCGAACGGAATCACGAACGATTCGATTTCATCGATCACCGTGATCCGAAGCGTCCCGACGCGCTGTGCCTGCGGCTCAACGTCGGTCATGAACGTGCCGTTGCCCAACCCCGATTCGGTGTTGTAGTTCCCGGTGATGCCCAGGTACTGCGAGATGCGCTGACCTTCTGCATTCAGATTCTCGACGTTGTACCAGCGGAGCCACTCGGCATCGACAGGAAGATTGCCACCCGGAATCGTTCGGATGAGATAATTCACGGCTATTCGCCCGCCGACCTGTTCGACCTTGGTGATGCGGATGCTCAGGCCGGGCGACAATTCGCGCCAGTCCGGCATCGGGTCAACAGCAACGTCGTGCTTGCTGAGTCGTTTGGCGACGAGAACCTCCACGGTGCCGCGAAGCACGGAGAGGCGCTGGGGCGATTCCGGAAGGCCGGCAATCCAGGCCGATGGTCCATAGGCGAATCGACCGCCATCCTCGAGCTTCTGCGCATCGACGAAAAAGGGGAACGTCGCTGGCTCATCGTCGACTTTGCGCATTCCGGCAGGCAGGACCGCGAGCGCGATGAGGTCGCGGCCGTTCTCATCCCGAACCTCTTCCAGTTGAATCGCATGTCTGACCGTGGCGACCTGCCCGCCCTGAACATCGCTGATTTCCGCGCCCATGTTCAGCCGTCGATCAATCTTGCCCGTGCGATAGTTCACCATCGTCGCCGTGG
Source organism: Phycisphaerales bacterium (assembly GCA_035543215.1). Classification (GTDB taxonomy): domain Bacteria; phylum Planctomycetota; class Phycisphaerae; order Phycisphaerales; family SM1A02; genus DATKJG01. Next base: position 2,706 of record DATKJG010000309.1, read on the forward strand.
AGAATGATCGAAACTGAAACCGGAAGCCGTGGGACTCAATCGCCTCCGGCGCCTTCACTGACTGCAGCGACGCGAGCCGAGGCGAGCAACAACTCACCGGCGACAGAATCACTGCAGCTGTAAGCACTGCCCACACTACCGACCGTATTCCACGCATCGTCACTTCTCCGCCTTGAGACGAAGCAACGACTCAATCAGCCGGTCAAGATGCTGCTTCTCATGCGCCGCGCTGATCTGCACACGCAATCGTGCGTGCCCTTCCGGCACCACCGGATAGCCGAAGCCGATGACGTACACGCCCATTTCCAGGAGTTTGCGGCTCATTGCGATCGCCTTTGCCGTGTCGTGCACGATGATCGGCAGGATCGCCGTGGGCGACTCCAGCACGTCAAAGCCTGCTTTCTTGATACCCGCGCGCGCGTAGGCGACGTTCTCGCGCAATTTCGCCACGCGATGCGGCTCGCGCATCAGGATCTCGATCGCCTTGTTGGCCGAGCATGCCACCGTCACCGGCAGGGCGTTGCTGAACAGCGTCGGCCGGCCGCGCTGGATCATCATCTCGATGCCGTTGCGCGGGCCCGCGATGAATCCTCCGGCCCCCCCGCCGAGCGCCTTCCCCAGCGTACCGGTGAAGAAATCGACGTCCCCCCCACTCATGCCGTAATGCTCGTGCGTGCCTCGGCCCGTCTTGCCCATCACTCCCGTGCCGTGGCTGTCATCCACCACCAGCAGCGCGCCGAACTCATCGCACAGCTTCCGCAGGCCGGGCAGGTCAGCGATGTCACCTTCCATGCTGAACACACCATCGGTCACGACCCAGATCAGGCCGCTGATTTCAGGGTTGACCCGCGCCGCCTCGAGTTTCGCTCGCAGATCCTTAAGGTCCGCGTGTTTGTAGATGCCCTTGTTGATTCCCTTCTTGATGACCGTCGCCAGGCGAATGCCATCGATGATCGAAGCGTGATTGAGCTCATCGGAAATGATCAAGTCGCCCGCTTCGCACAGCGTGGCGAAGA
>DATKJG010000310.1:0-2875 GCA_035543215.1 Phycisphaerales bacterium
GAATACGCGCAGTTGCGGGCCATCCGCATGCAGCGCACGCCTCCGGGCAAGGGCCACGGCCAGTCAGCGGCGTTCCACGCGGGTTTCCGCGCGACTCGCGGCGAGGTCATTGCTGTGCTCGACGCCGACCTGCAGAACGATCCCGCCGACATCCCCGCGATGCTCGAGGTCATGAGCCGCACCGGGGCCGATCTGGTCCAGGGCGACCGCTCGCACGCCCGGGCCGACAACACGGTGCGCAAGGCGAGTTCGTGGGTCGGCCGCTTCTTCCGCCGGAACCTGCTGGGCGATTCGATTCGCGATACCGGCTGCTCGTTGCGGCTGATGCGGCGCGAGGTCGCGCTGGCGATCCCGCTGGAGTTCCGAGGCATGCACCGGTTCATTCCCGTGACGGCGCGGCACATGGGCTTCGCCGTGGTCGAAGTGCAGGTGAGTCACCGGCCGCGCGTGGCGGGCGTGGCCAAGTACGGCATCGTCAATCGGGCCATTCCGGGTCTGATTGACTGTCTCGCCGTGCGCTGGATGATGAATCGCCGCCGGCCCACGCATGCGCTGCCGATGCACGATGGCGAAGCGGCACAGACGGTGGAGTATGTCGAGTATTCGCGCGACCGGCTGCGTGAGCCAGCGCAAAAGGAAGAGGCCGCGGCCTCGCGGAGGTGAGACGTCGTGAAACGCAGCGGTCTCTGGCTGTACATCACCATCGTCACCACGATCATCACGCTGTGGGTCTGCTTCGCCTGGCTCAACGCCTCGGATGCGGGTGATCCGGATGGCGCGGTTAACATCAAGATCCAGCTGACGGACGCTCGCGATCACGCCAACCTCGTTCGCAATCACGATGGCACGCACTCGTACATCGTCATGGGGCTGGACGGCACATCGCGCACCCTCACGCCGGATGAGTTCGCCGCGCGCGTGTACGAAAGCCAGTCATCGCGCAACCTGCTGTCGGCGGTCTTCAATATCTCATCGCCCTTGGGCATCATCTGGGTGTCGCTGGGCCTTCTGGGGCAGGTGCTGTTCACCGGCAGGATGATCGTGCAGTGGCTGGCAAGCGAGAAGAGCAAGCAGTCGGTTGTGCCGCCGCTGTTCTGGTGGATGAGCCTGATCGGCTCGCTGATGCTGCTGACCTACTTCCTGTGGCGGCGCGATGTGGTGGGCATACTCGGCCAGGGCATCGGGCTGGCGATCTACGTGCGCAACCTCCACCTGATCTATCTCACCGCTCAGCCTGCGGCTGATGCCGTGGCCGCCGCAGATCGCGAGCAGCCGGCCATCGCGCCACGGTGATGCCATGTCGTCCGCCGCGCTGACCATCATTGATCTTGCAAGCCTGACGAGCGCGGAGTTCGCCGAGGTGGCCCGGACGCGCGGCGTGGCGGCTCCGCGAGCCCTGGAGGTCTACCGCGCCGGGTTTCGTCAGCGGCGTCTCGAAGTCGATTGGGCCGCCCTGCCCGCCTATCCGATCGCGCGCATTCAGCGCGAAGGCGAGACGACAAAGTTCATCCTCCGGCACGAGGACGGCCTCGAAACCGAGTCGGTTGTCCTGCCCATCGCCGGCTCGACGGGCCGGCTGCGGCACACGCTGTGCGTGTCATCGCAAGTGGGCTGCGCCATGGGCTGCCGCTTCTGCGAGACGGCGCAGATGGGGCTGATGAAGAACCTCACCGCGTCGCAGATCGTCGCGCAATGGCTCGCGGCCCGATTCGACTTGGACACGGCCATCGACAACATCGTCTTCATGGGCATGGGCGAGCCGATGGACAACCTCGACGCCGTGCTGCAGTCGATCCGCGTGCTGTGCGATCGCAACGGGGCGGCGATCGCACCGGCGGGCATCTCGGTCTCGACCGTCGGCCGGCCCCAGGGCATCGTGCGCCTCGCGGCGCTGGCCCGAACGCCGGGCTTCGGCAAGCTGCGCCTGGCGGTCTCGATCAATGCCCCCAACGATGAGATTCGCTCGCAGATCATGCCCATCAACCGCGCCACGCCCATGCGGGAGTTGATGGAGGCGATGCTGCAATGGCCAACGGACTCCGGCTCCAATGGCGGTGGCCGGCAGCGCGTGTTCATCGAGTACGTGCTGATCCCGGGCGTCAACGACGCCCTCGAGCACGCCGATGAACTGTGCCACTACCTTCGGCCGCTGCGCTGCACGGTAAACGTGATCCCGTACAACCCGCGGCGTGATTCGCCCTGGCCCGCGCCAAGCGATGAGAGCGTGCGGGCGTTCATCCAGCGCGTGCACGACAACGGCCAGTTCGTCAAGCGGCGGCAGACGATGGGCCGTAGCGTGATGGCCGCGTGCGGGCAACTGGGCAATCAGGCGATCCGGCGGCGGCAGTTTGTCCCAATGCAGGCGCCCTGACATCGCGGGAACGATGAAACAAACAGGCCCCCGGAGCATGCTCCGGGGGCCTTTGAGGTTTCGAACGTGCGATCCGATCAGATCTTCATGGCGATCACGGATCAGTGATCGTCATGGTCGCGAGGGCGCCGCCCGAAGTATTCCACGACGCGATGCGGATCAGCATGGTCGTATTGGGAGCCAGCGCGGCCGTCGTCACCGTGCCGTGGCAGCCAACGCATGTCGGCGCGTCATCGACGCAGCCGAGGACCGTGCCCAGCGGAGCACAGCTGGAACCGCTGTAAACCTCGATGATCGAATCCCAGACGGGGTTGGAGGCGAGAGTGATCGTCACAACGCCGCCATTGGTCGAGGTGTACATGTACCAGATGTCCTTGGACCAAGGCTGGCCGCACATCGTGCCCGCACCGGCGAGGGCCGGCGTGGCAATCGCGTTGTTCACGGTGGTGTTGCCAACGCTCGCGACGATCGCACCGGCGCAATCATCGTTGGCCGGCGGGCTGC
>DATKJG010000311.1:0-4079 GCA_035543215.1 Phycisphaerales bacterium
CGATGAGGTTGACGGCCGCGAAGCATGCGGTAGGCTCACCCCAACGCTCTGCCGCGCAGGCCGCGCGGCGATGGTCCTGGGATCGCTGCTCCCGAGCGCACCGACATGGACGTCAAGACCCGGACAACTCCCACTCCCGAAACGCTGCATCGCAATCGGCGGCTGCTCATCGCCGGCGTGCTGACGGTGCTGCCCGCGGCGGCCATCGCGCCCTCGCTGATCGGGCCGGCGCGGGGGCCGGCGATCCTCACGGTGGTGGATCAGATGAGTGTCGAGACGATCACGGATGCGGGCGTGAACGAACAAGCGGTGCAGGCGGTCGAAGTGGTCAGGCGAACGCCGTCCAATGCCGATCTCGATGCCGCCACCCAAATCAGAATGAGTCGGGGCGAGATCATGCTCGCGCGCATAGCGGCGGAGGATGCTCCGCACCACTTCGAATCGAAGTCAGAGATTCGAATGTTCAATGGCCGGCCGGTGCGCGCGGCGCGAACCATCACGATGCTCGTCACTGCCTACAGCCCGGATGAGCGCTCGTGCGGCGAGAGTGCCGACGGCATCACCGCTTCGGGCTACAGCGTGTGGACCAACGCGATGAAGATGGTCGCGGCCGATACCGATGTGCTGCCATTCGGCACGCTGCTCTCAGTGCCGGGCTACGATAATGCGTCGATCGTGCCTGTGCTCGACCGTGGCGGGGCGATCAAGGGTAACCGGCTCGATGTCCTGTTCCCGACGCACGAGCAGGCCGAGCGCTGGGGCGTTCAGCGGTTGACGGTCACGGTGTGGGAATACGCCGACGGCCAACCGGGCGATTTCGTGATCGCGCAGAAGTGATGTTATTGACTCCCGCGGTCGCTGCGGTGACCAATGAATGGTCAACGTGATGCGCGCCCTATCGCGTCGCACCGCATTCCGGACACCGCTCGCTGGCGATTCCGCGCAGGCTGTACCCGCATGCAAGGCATGCGCCGCGATGTCGCCGCAGTGAGCGCTTCAGAACGCCCGGCCCAGCCAGGATCAGCGTGAGGCTGCACCAGCCGGCGGTGAAGAACAGTGCATCAATCACCAGGCCCGACCAGATCGGGTTGAGTGGAATCAGTCTGGTTCGTGAAGCGCTCAACTCGCCATTCGCGGAGAACCGAGGCAGCACGGAGGCGTGGAACGTGCGCGAGATCTTCACCGATGCGTCGCGCGGTTCCGAACGCCATGTTTCAAAGCCGCCGCAGAATGCAGGCACAGGCCAGCCGCGCGCGTCGGCGATGACCTGAACCTGATCGAGATCCACTCCAGTTCGCGGTTGCAGGAATGGCGCCCATGTCGGAACGCATTCCTGTGCCGACGGACTCGGTGGGATGCCGGGCAGGCCGATCTCCTGGCCGCCGCCGATCCAGCGCGATGTCAGGCGCAGCGCGCCGGGCTCGGAATGGCGCTCTACCCACCATACGCGATAGCCTGGTCCCTGGAATGACTGCCCCGTGATGTCGCCCCATCCGGTCGAGTCGGCGACATTGACAAGCAACGCGCAGAGGAGTGCCGAGAGAATCGTCGACACAAGGCCCAGCGCCAGGCATGCGATGCCAACGGACATCGCTGCACGAGGCGTCAGCGATTGCACGCGCTGTCGAACCTGCATCGCCAGCACGAGCAGCACTCCCCACACGATGCAATAGAGGAGCGTACTCAGGAGGAAGCCCGGCCACGCAGGCATCAATGGGAGCACGATTGTGCGGCTGATGCCGGTAGGCGCGGGGCCGTCCACGATCCATGCGAGACAGCCGCGGCTGGCGCGAATCTCGTTCAGCCCGGTCGCAGGATTGGGGCCTGTCACAACGCCACCGCGCACAGCGATCCACGGCCAGCCGCAGGCCTTGGAGATCGCAAATGCAGCCGGTTGGTTCATCGAGCAGTCAGTGAATGGCCATTGGTCGACCGGAAACGTCGATTGGAAGGTCATCTGCCGAGTGGCAAGCATGCCACCAAACCGGTCGGACAGGGGCGTGCCTTCAGCCAGCCACAGACCCTCGCTTTCGGTGACGCTGACGTTCCAGGCGCATGCCACGCTGCCGCTGGAACTGATGCCCGTGGCGCCCGGCCCAAACGGGCTGCGCCGAAGCGCGAACGCCTGGGCCACGGCGATGGTCGTCAGAACGCCGAGCAGCAATGCCGGCAGAATCGTTCGAATCGCAACGCGCATGAGCGATCGCTCTTCAAGGGCGTCCGGCGAGCATTGACTCTCGATCTACAGCATCCGATCCAACAACCGATACTGCACCGCCTCGGCGACGTGCGATGACTGCACGCGCTCGCTTTGCTCGAGATCAGCGATCGTCCGCGCCACGCGCCGCACCTTGTCGAAGGCTCGCGCTGACAATCCCATCTCGTTCATCGCCTGGCCAAGCAGCAGGTGCGCCTGCTCATCCATCGCCGCGTGCTGATCGAGCATCTTGCCGGAGAGTTCAGCGTTCACGACTCCGTTCTGACGACGGCGCTGAATCTCGCGCGCCTCGAGCACGCGCTGGCGCATCGCGGCGGTGTCGGTGCCGCGCTGCTTTGAGGTCAGTTGCTTGAACGGTACCGCTGGCACTTCGACGTGAATGTCGATGCGGTCGATCAGCGGGCCGGAAATCTTCGACAGGTATTTCTCCATCGCGCGCTGGCTGACTTCATCGGCCGCCATGTCGCCCTTGGGAGTGGGATTGAGGGCAGCGACGAGCATGAACTGGGCGGGGAACTTGATCGAGCCATGCGCGCGGGCGATCGTCACGCAGCCATCTTCCAATGGCTGGCGCAGCGTTTCCAGCACATCACGCGTGAACTCGGGCATCTCATCGAGGAACAGCACCCCCCGATGCGCGAGGCTGACTTCGCCGGGCTTAGGAATGCTGCCGCCGCCGATAATCGCCGGCGATGAGGCCGTGTGATGCGGCATGCGCACCGGCCGCTCGGTCATGAGCGCCGCGCCGCGGCGAATGCGCCCGACGCTGGAATAGATGCGCGTCACCTCCAAGGCCTCATCCCGGCTCAAGGGCGGCAGCACGCCCGGCAGCGCCTTGGCCATCATGGTCTTGCCGGTGCCGGCCGGGCCGAGCATGAGCAGGTTGTGATTGCCCGCGGCGGCGATGAGCACGGCGCGCTTGGCCGCCTCCTGGCCGCGCACATCCGCGAAATCAACCGATGGCTTGCTCTCGGCGATGAGTTGCTCGGCATCGATCGCGCGATGCGGCTCGATCTTCGACACGCCGTTGAAGAACGCCACGACTTCGCCCAGCGTCTTCACGCCAAGGACGACGATGCCATCGACGGCGGCGGCCTCGGCGGCATTGTCGATGGGCACGATCACGCCGCGCGCCTTGTTCTGTCTCGCCAGCATCGCCAGCGAAATCACGCCCTTGATCGGCCGCACGCGGCCATCCAGCGCGAGTTCGCCCGCGATCAGCCATTCATCCATGCGCGGGCGCTCGCCCACAGCCGGCTCAATGCCGCCTTCAGCCCGCAACAGAGCCAGCGCGAAGGGCAGGTCGTACACCGGGCCTTGCTTATTGATGTCGGCGGGAGCAAGGTTGATGGTGATGCGCGTCTGCGGAAAGCGGAAGCCGCTGTTGAGCAGGGCCGTGCGCACGCGCTCCATCGATTCCTTGACAGCGATATCGGGCAGGCCCACCACCGTGGTCTTGGGCAGGCCGACGGGGCTCAGGTCCGCTTCGATTTCGCAGGCGATCGCATCGATGCCCTGCAGCACGAACGAGTGCACCCGGCTGATCACGGCGGCGGATTGTACAGTGCTGCTTGCGGCGCGCGGCGGCAAGGAATCATGAAGACGCAGGAGTATTTCACCGGACTTGCGAGCGTCTATGACGCGAATCGACCGAGTTATCCGGTCGAGGCGATCGACGCGATCCTAAGCGGCCTGCCGCGCCCGCTGACCGTCATCGACATCGGCTGCGGCACGGGCATCTCGACGCGCCTGCTCAAGGCGCGCGGCGGAGATGATGTCCGTGTCATCGGCATCGACCCCAACCCCGACATGCTGCAGCAGGCGCGCGATTCGTCGCGCGGGGCAGAGCTCAGCATCGATT
>DATKJG010000312.1:0-3200 GCA_035543215.1 Phycisphaerales bacterium
CAGCAGCCGGCACTGCATACATCCCAGCTTGACAGCGTCCCCGGCCCCTTCCTCGACGGCGGCGCGGACAGTCACTTTGCCGCTTGCCTCCGGCTCGCAGGCTCGGCCGCAGCAGCAGATTCGACCATCGCGCAGCGGCAAACGACGGGCCATTGTGCTGGCCGCCGTGCAGATCCTGATCGCTGCTCACATCATCCTGTGGCTGCTGAGCAGGCGTTTCGGCTGGTTCAGCGGCGGGCAGACCATCACGCCTGTCGAACCCTCGGAATCGATGGAGTTCACCAAGTACGGCTTGGTCAACGCCGGGCTGATCTTCTTCACCTTCGCATTGCTCTCGACGCTGGTGCTCGGGCGCTGGTTCTGTGGCTGGGGCTGCCACATCGTGATGCTGCAGGACCTGTGCGGCTGGTTCATGAAGCGCTGCGGCGTGAGGCCCAAGCCGTTCCGCTCGCGATTGCTGATCTACGTGCCGTTGCTGCTGGCGCTGTACATGTTCATCTGGCCGCTGGCGTACCGCTGGGGCGTGCTGCCGATGCAGGAGTGGCTGGCGACGAGGGTCGATTGGATTTCGGCGCCGGGCCAAGTCGCGCCGTGGGGATTTCACGTCGAACTGACGACACGCGATTTCTGGAAGACGTTTGCGGGCGTCGCGGTGGCGATTCCGTTCCTGCTCGTCTGCGGGTTCGCGACCGTGTACTTCCTCGGCGCCAAGGGCTTCTGCACCTACGGCTGCCCGTACGGCGGGTTCTTCGCGCCGCTCGACAAACTCGCCATCGGCAAGATTCGCGTGACCGATGCCTGCGAAGGCTGCGGCCACTGCACCGCGGTGTGCACCTCGAACGTGCGCGTGCATGAAGAAGTGCGCGAGTACGGCATGGTGGTCGATCCCGGCTGCATGAAGTGCCTGGACTGCGTGAGCGTTTGCCCCAACGAGGCGCTGTATTTCGGCTTCGGCCCCCCCACAATTGCGAAGGGAGCCGCCAAGAACAAGACGCCGGTGCGCAAGTACGACATGACGCTGGGCGAGGAGTTCGTATTCGCGGGCGTGTTCGCGCTCACCTTCTTCAGCACGCGCGGCGTGTACGGCGCGGTGCCGATGCTCATGGCGGCGGGCATGGCCGGCTGCGTGACGTTCCTTGCGTGGAAGACCTGGCGCATCCTGCGCGACGACAACGCCGCGTTTCACCATTTCCAACTCAAGTTGAAGGGGTCGATGAAGCCTGCGGGGCTGGTGTTCGCCGGCGCGACGGCGCTGGCGCTGCTGCTGACGCTGCACTCGGGCGCGGTGAAGGCCGCCGGATACATCGCGGGAAAGGAGGACGACCGTGTGACGGTTTCCCCCGATGATGCCTTCAGCGGCCGCGCCGTTGACAACGAGATGCAGGCGCGGGCCCGAAGCGGGCTGGCGTGGTACGAGCGCGCGTCGTTCCTCGGCTCAGGCGGAATCGGCCTGCTTCCCGCCAACCAGGCAGCGATCGACGTCCGCCGCGCGTGGTTGCACTGCGTGCTTCACGAGTTTGACGAGGCGGAGACGATTCTGCGCGACGCCCATACGCGGCATCAGAGTGAATCAACCTCCGCCGCGCTGGCGATGCTGTTGCGGAATCGGCACGACCAGGCGAAATCGAGCGAGGCGCTGAAACTCTACGAGGAGATTCTGCCGCAGCATCCCGACTACACGTACATGCTCGCAGAGTACGAGCAGTGGGCCTTGCCACAAGGTCGGCTGGAGCAGGTGTTGTCGGTGCATCGCGGCCGCCTCGAGCGCGATCCCTTCAATCGCGTGAGCCTGCGTGCCTCGACGATTCTGCTGCTGCAGAACAATCGCCTGGATGAGGGGCTGGCGGCAGCGGGACGCTGGTGTGATGCGCGGCCGAACGATGCCGAGGCGCATCGATGGAACGCGATCGGCATGGCGATGGCGGGGCGCGAGGGCCCGGCGATCGCATCAGCGCGCCTCGCAGTGAAGTACGCACCGCACGGCGATTACACCAATCATGAACTGCTCGCGCAACTTCTGGACGCGGCAGGGCAGATGCAGGAAGCGGCCGCGATTCGCGCGCAAGCGAAGCCGTAGCGATTCGTCAGCCTTTCTCGGCTTTCTCAAACAGCTGGTACATCGCTTCGGCGCTGGGCGCGGTGTAGGCAGCCATCCGGAACTTCGGATCAGCCATGAGGCGGCTGATCTTGCCGAGGGCCTGGATGTGATCGGAGGTCTTGTCGGGCGGCGAGGCGAGCAGGACGATCAGTCGTACGGGCTTGTTATCAATGGCGCCGAACTCCAGCGGCTCGTTGGGACGGCCGACGGCGATGACGAGGTTCTTCGACGAGTTCGACTTGCCGTGCGGAATCGCCAGGCCTTCGCCGATGCCGGTGGTGCGCTGCACCTCGCGCTCCCATACGACCTTCTTGAGTGCATCGGGCTGCGTGATGAGGCCGTTGCTCGCGAGCATGTCGATGAGTTCGTCGATCGCGCCCTTCTTGTCGGCGGCCATCAGCGGCACCCTGATGGCCTTCGGAGAAAGGATGTCAAGAATGTTCATGGTGCGACGATCGACGGAAACACGCTGGGCGGAAACGGAAGCGGGGATGGTAGCGAGACGAGGGCGCGGTGGAAAGAGATGGACGGTCAGTCGGGTTCAGTCCGCGTAGCGATGGTCGCCGACTCGGCCGTCAAGTGTTCACCGGCTTGCGCTGAAGAAGAGCCCAGTAGCCGCCATCGTGGTATCGCGTCGAGTCCTCGCCGGGCAGCCCTGCAGGCATCGTCGATTCCTGTGCGATGATCTGGAACGGATGCCACTGCGTCAGCCACGCGGCCTGCTGCTGGTTCTCCGCCGGCTCGACGCTGCAAGTGGTGTATGCGATCCAAGCCTTCCCGTTCGCCAGACGCAGAGCGTCAGCCAGGATCTGGCGCTGGATGTCGACGAGGCTGCGCAGCGAGGCCGTGCTGAATCGGTACTTCGCTTCAACCCGCCGCGCGAGAACGCCTGTGTTCGAGCAGGGGACATCCAGCAGAATCAGATCGGCCTGACCGGCGAAGTCGATCAGCCGCTGATGTTCGATGACTCGCACGCGAGAGTGACCTTTGAACGTTTCGCGCAGCGAGCGCAGTCGATCGTGATCGATGTCGGTCGCGATGATCTGCGCGTTGGGATGGACGCCAGCCAGTTGTCGCGTCTTGGTGCCTCGACCGGCACAGG
>DATKJG010000313.1:0-3449 GCA_035543215.1 Phycisphaerales bacterium
GGTCGGCAACAACGACATGGTGGTGGTTGATGATCTCTCGGCCGACGATCGATTCCTTGACAACCCCATCGTGCTTCAGAGCGGCGCGCGGTTCTACGCGGGCACACCGCTGCGCTCCGAGAGCGGCCACGCCGTGGGCTCGCTGTGCATCATCGACACCAAGCCGCGGCACATTTCCGAGCACGATCGCCGCTTCCTGGAAATGGTGGCGCGCAGCGTGATGACCGAGATCAGCCTGCGGCGTGCCTCGGATGAACTCGATGCCATCTCGCGCCGGCTCGCCGAGCGCAATCGCGAGATGGAGGATGACTTGGAGCGCGCGCGGGCGGTGCAGCGGTTTCTGCTGCCGGCGGAGTCGATCGAAGGGCCGGGCTGGCGCGTCGGCCATCGCTATCAGCCGCTGACGCAACTGGGCGGCGACTTCTTCGATGTCTGCCAATCGCTCGATGGTGGCGTGGCGGTGCTGCTGGCTGATGTGTGCGGCCACGGCTCATCAGCGGCGCTGATCTCGGCGATGGTCAAGACTTCGTTTCAACGCGCGGCGGTTTCGAATGATCGGAAGACGCTCAATCCGACTCAGGAGGTGTTGAGCGCGATCAATCGCGATCTCGCGGGGATAGTCCAGCCGGGGCGCTTCGTCACGGCCATTGCCGCGGCGTACGAGCCGGCGCGGCGAATGCTGTCGCTGAGTTCAGCCGGTCACCCGCATCCGCTGCTTGTGGGCGGCGGCCTGGCCGGGCCGGTGGAGACTGAAAGCGAGATTCCTCTCGCGCTCGACGAATCGCGCGTGTATGAGAAATCCGTGCGATTCGCGCTGCCGGCGGGCGCGTGCGTGCTGATGTACACCGATGGCGCGATCGAGGCGACCAACTCCGCGGGCACGCAACTGGGCGTCAACGGATTGATGAAAATGGCGATCGACGCCCGCGGCATGGGGCGGCCCGCTGCGCTAAACGATGGCGTGCTGATCGAGCGGCTACTGGAAGGCATTTCTCGCTTCGCTGGCGGCCGGTTCGCGGACGATGTCACGCTGGCGGCGTTCGAGGCGCTGTAGGCCCGCGCCCGCAGGCCATCATTATTTCTCGCAGGCGATCGCGCCACCCTTGATCACCACCGCCACCCTGCGCAGGGCTGAGATGTCCGCCAGCGGATCGGCTCGCAGCAGGACCAAGTCGGCGACGAAGCCCTCCTGCACGCGGCCGAGATCTTCATCGCGGCCGATCGTTTTGGCGGCGACGCTCGTGGCGGCGGCGAGCGCCTGCACAGGCGGCATGCCGGCTTTGACCAGCAGTTCGAGTTCCCACGCGTTTTCGCCGTGCGCGAACACGCCGGCATCGCTGCCGTTGGCGATGGTCACGCCGACCTCGCGCGCCAGAGCGAGCGAAGCCCGCGACTGCTCGACGCTCGCAGGCGTCTTCGAGCGCGGATCGGCCCCCCCGTTCGCCTCCGGCCGCCAGCCGGCGTACAGCGCCACGGCCTCGGCCGCTGCCATGGTCGGGCACAGCGCCACGCCGCGCTCCTTCATCAGTTGCATTGTTTCGCGCGAAGCGCCGTAGCCATGTTCGATGGTCGCCACGCCCGCCTGCACCGCGCGGCGGATGCCTTCATCGGTCGTCGCGTGGGCCGACACTCTCCGGCCGGCGCTGCGCGCCTCATCCACCGCGACGCGCAGTTCTTCCTCGGTGAAGGTCGGCGTCGCCGGCGAGCCCGGAGCGCGGCGATAGTCGGCATACACCTTGATCCAGTCGGCGCCGAGCGCAATCTGCTCGCGCACGGCCTTGCGCATCTCATCGATGCCGGTGACTTCCTGGGCGCCTTGAAGCAGATCCTGCTGCACGCGCGGGTCGAAGCCTGACGGGCCGTAACAGCCGGTGGCGACGATGGCCCTGGTCACCGCCAGCACGCGCGGGCCGGCGATCATGCCTGAGTTGATCGCATCGCGCAACGCGACATCGGCCACGCCCGCGCCTTCGGTGCCAAGATCGCGAATGGTGGTGAATCCAGCTTCGAGCGTCGCTTTCGCCGCGTTGACGCCGCGAATGGTTCGCGACTCCAGCGACTCCTTCAGCACCTGATCGTCCCACACCTTTTCGTTGTATGGATGCAGCAACAGGTGCGTGTGCAGGTCCATCAGGCCCGGCACGAGATATTGTCCGGCGGCATCGATGCGCTTCGCTGCGCCGGCCGCCTGCGAATCGATCTCCCCCATCGGCGCGATGCGCTTGATGTGGCCGTCGACGACCAGCACTGCCCGATCATCGAGCCAGCGCTCGCCTTCCGGATCGAGCACCTTGGCGCCGACGATCAGGAGACTCGGCGTCGCGTCGCTGTTGCGAGCAGCAGCGCGCTGTTGCGGCTGCACCGTCGCGGCCACGGCGCATGCGAACGCTCCCGTGATGAGCATCACATGAAGCAAGGAGTCTGGTCGCAACCGCGTCCCTCCTTCGTGACCTCCGCAGCAACTCCTATTTGCCGCCGCTCTCGCTGGCAGGTTTCACCGTGACGACGATCGCGTTCTGGGGCGAGTAGTACTTGGCGAACGCCTCGTGCACATCCTTGGCCGTCATCGACTGGTACGAATCGGGCTCGGTCAGGATGTCATCGAGGTGCACGCCGCGGAAGGTCATCATGTTCAGGCGGCCGGCCCAGAACTGCGGTTCCTTGATCTGCTCGACCCAGGTCGTCGCCATCTGACGCTTGGCCACGGTGATTTCGTCCTCGGTCGGCCCCTCCTTGGCGAACTGCTGGTACATGCTCGCGAGTTTCGCCACCAGGGCCTCGACCTTGGGCGGATCAGTCGGGGCGCTGGCGGAGAAGGAGCCGAAGCCCGGATACGTGGACGCCGCGCGCGAACCGGCGCCGATGGAGTAGACCAGTTGCTCCTTCTCGCGCACTTCGCTGACCATGCGCATGGAGAGGATGCGCGCCGCCATGCTCATGAGGCGCGACTCATCGCGGTCGTTTTCGTCCACGCCATAGAAACCGGAGAACACATACGCCTGCTCGGTGGGTGTCTCAATGACTTTGTTGGCGATGCGCGGGCCTTCGGGCCGCTTGAGATGGCGGAGCGAATCGAACATCGCCGGATCGACGCGATCGCGCGATGGCAGCGCGCCGATGTAGCGAGCGCACAGGTCCAGCGCCTGATCGCGCGGCAGGTCGCCGACGATCGTGACCTCGATCGGCGAATGTGCGATCAATTGCTCCAGCCACTTCTGGGCATCCTCGAGTTTCAGCCGCTCGATCTGTTCCGGAGTCGTCGGCTGGACGCGTGGATCGTCGGGATAGGTGAGTGCAGCGACCGTGCGAGCGCCCAGGCCGCTGGGATTCTTCATCAACATCTCGTAGCCCTCACGCGCGGTGGCCTGGAACTGCGTGAATGCCGGGGCTTCGATCTTCGGCTCGGTCAGAAGGAGGTAGGCGAGCTGGAATCCGGTTTCGAGATCTTC
>DATKJG010000314.1:0-3184 GCA_035543215.1 Phycisphaerales bacterium
CGCACGCGTTGACCCCAAACGCGGTTTTTCGTATGATCTGCGGACTTTTGAGCCATTGCTTGCCGCAAACCGTGTCCGGGCAATGACTTGCAGCGTTTTTGGGCCCCTTTACCGAAGGGTTCTGAGTTGGCCAAGCCAGCAAAAAGCAAGAGGACCAAGCCGGCGAAAGCCGCAAAGCCTCACAAGGCCGCCGGCTCGAAGTCTGCTTCGCGCGCTGCCGCTCGAACCACCACTGCCAAGTCGCGGCCCATGCCATTGACCATCAAGAGCAAGTCCGGTCGCAAACCTCTGACGATCAAGCCTCCGCCGCGCAAGCCGCTGCCTGATTCCGCCGTCGCCAAGGCTGCGGGCAAGCAGGCTGCTACGGCCAAGTCGGGCAAGGGCGGCCCGATGACCGACGCCGAGAAGAATTCGCTGCTCAAGAACAAGAAGACGCGCACCGTCGCCGAGGCCGCCAGCGAGGTCAAGGCCGACGCCAAGGGCTACGTCTTCATCAATGGCCGCCGCGTGCGCATGATCTCCACAAAGGGCCAGCCGCCTGCGAAACGGGTGAAATCGGCATCGAATCATCAACTCTCAGCAGCCGAGGCCGACGCCGCCGCCAGCGCCATCAGGGCCATCAGGACCAAACTGTCGCGCAAGGAACTCAATGAGTATCGCGATCTGCTGCTGCTCAAGCGCCGGCAACTCGTAGGCGACCTGCACGCGATGGAGGATCAGGCCCTGCGCTCGGGGGGCGGCAACCTTTCGCACATGCCGATCCACATGGCCGACATCGGCACCGATACCTTCGACCAGGACTTCACCCTCAGCCTCGCTGAGAACGAGCGGCAGCAGTTGCGCGAAATCGACCAGGCCCTGCAGCGCATCGAGGACGGCACGTACGGCGTGTGCCAGATGACCGGCAAGGTGATTCCCAAGACCCGTCTCGAAGCCAAGCCTTGGGCGAAGTACACCGTTGAAGCGGCGCGTATCATCGAAGGCCAATGGGGTCAGTGAACAGCCAGTCCGCAGACGGCCGTGACGAGGTCGCTTCTGCGCGCGCTGCCTCAGCCCCTGTCATTGACGCCGACCCGAATGACTCGCACGCTGCGCTGTCGCACCAAACGGTACGGCCATCGCCCGAATCAACCCTTCCCGATTCGCCCCGCGCCTGGCACTCGCCTGCGGCGTGGGCGCGACTGCTGCTGGTGCTGGCGCTGGCACTTGTCCTGGACCTCGGCAGCAAGACGTGGGCATTCCACAACGTCGCCGGCACGCCGGTGAAACTCGATCGTAAGACGCTGCTGGCCGATCCCGACTGGAACGTGCCGCACCATCCCGGCGTGCACGCCTTGCCGTGGGGTCTGCTCGATCTGCAACTGGTGATCAACCGCGGCGCGGTGTTCGGCATCGGAGCGAATCGCCGCTTCTTCTTCATCGCGTTCACGCTCGGCGCGCTGGCGGCGGGCATGCTCGTCTTCGGCCGCTTTACGCACGTCAACAACCGACTCGCCCATATCGCGATCGGCCTGATCCTCGCCGGCGGCATCGGCAACCTCTACGACCGCATCGTCTTCGGCGTGGTGCGCGACTTCCTGCACATGCTGCCCGATCGCAATTTGCCCTTCGGCTGGACGTGGCCGGGCGGCTCGCCGGAGATGTTCCCGTGGGTGTTCAACCTCGCCGACACGATGCTGCTGACGGGCATGGGCCTGCTCATTCTGCACATGCACCGGCACGAGAAGCGCCAGCGAACCGCGGCAGCGGCGGTCGCAGCACCAGCGACCGCTGGATAGCTTTCCATTAGCCCCCGGCTCCGCCGTGGGATTCAGAACAGAGCGGCAGCAGATCGTCCTGCGAAAGGCGCTCGGGCAACTGCTCGATCGTCCGCGCCATGTCGAGAGCGTACGGACCGACAGCCGTACGGCGGATCGAGGCACAGAACCCGCCCGTGCCCAGCGCCTTGCCCAAGTCGCGCGCCAGCGCGCGAACATAGAAGCCCTTGCCGCAGTGAATGTCGAGTTCAACATGCGGCCAGTCGTATCGAATCAGTTTGAGTGCGTGCACGATCACCGGCCGCGGCGCGATGTCCGGCTCGGCCCCGGCGCGGGCTATGGCGTACGCACGCCGCCCCCCCACCTTCACCGCGCTGTACGCGGGCGGCGTTTGAAGGAATTCGCCAGTGAAGTGATGCAATGCTGTGACGATGGCCTCCTGGCTTGGCGCAGAGACGGAGAGACTGAGAGACGAAGAGACTGAGTGATGGCCCTCCATCACCACTTCGTCTCTTCGTCTCTGCGTCTCTTCGTCTCTTCTCACCTCGACCCGCTCTCCTTCCGCATCATCCGTCGTCGTGAAGGCTGAGAGATCGATCACGGTGCGATAGCGCTTGTCGCTGGCCATCACCTTCGAGATGGACTTGGTCGCCGAGCCCAGCGCGAGCACGAGCACGCCCGTGGCCAGCGGATCGAGCGTGCCTGCATGACCGGTCTTCGCGCCGCCCGCGCAGCGTTTGACGATCGCCACGGCCGCAGCCGAGGACATGCGCGAGGGCTTGTCGAGGATGAGCAGACCGTGCATGGCATCCACACGGCGCGACGATGATCGAAGCACCGGCGCCATGGCACCTCAACGATACGCGAGACGGCCTGCAACGACGGTGGCGGCGCCATCGCTGGACGCTTAGGGGGGGTGGGCGTACACTCTGCGTTCTCCAGGACAGGTGTCCGAGCGGCTGAAGGAGCAGCACTGGAAATGCTGTATGCGGGTAACTGCATCGTGGGTTCGAATCCCACCCTGTCCGCTTCGGCACCGATGGAAGAGGCTTGAAGGCTTGGAGGCCTGACTTCGTCCCCTCAGTCCTGAGCTCGTTGTCGTTCGGGGTGTAGCGCAGCTTGGTTAGCGCGTCTGACTGGGGGTCAGAAGGTCGCGAGTTCGAATCTCGCCACCCCGACTTGCGAAAAAACAGCCCTGCGCCGAACCGGCACAGGGCTGTTTTCCGTTTGTGGACTTGACGTTACGGGAATCAAGGCGCCTCATGAAGTTGATTCATGCAAACCGCCAGGATGGAAATATCGTCTTGAGGATTTTCGGATCCATGCCACCGCGCGATCAATCCCAGGAGAGCAGTCACACCCTGCTGCAGCGGTTCGGAACGCCATTGGCTGATCGCATCGAGAAGCCGCACGTTCCCAAACTGTTT
>DATKJG010000315.1:0-9854 GCA_035543215.1 Phycisphaerales bacterium
GAGGTTGACGATCGCGACGCTGAGTGTGCCATCATCCCTGATCAGACCCGGCCCGATCGGGAACGAGTGGGCCATCGTGGGCACGTACTGCACGGAGCGCTCGGTATTGCGATCCTGGTTGAAAATGAACAGCGCCGGGAAGGCCTTGTGCTCGTCGTCGCGCAGGATGTGGAAGCGGTAGCGCAGCGTGAGCGTGGAGTTCAGACTTTTGGCGCTCTTGAGGCCGTTGAAGTTGTATTCCTTGTAGGCGCCGGGGCCGATGGATCGCTGGCCCGCGCTGTACACCGCCTGCAGATCATCCTCGAACTTCTTGCGCAGACTCAGCGGGATGGTCTCGCGATTGGCGAGGTCCGGATCGTTGCGAATCAGGTCGTCGATGCGCTGTCGGATCTCATCGGCCGTCAATTGCTTATAGGCAGGGCGTGCCGCGGAGCGCGCGGTGAGCACTTCGTCGCTGACGGCGAGCGAGTCGAGGGCGCCGGCCTCATCGGAGCGAGGCGGCGGCAGGTTCCGCAGGTACTGCACGAACGTGAAGATCGACACGCCCGAGATCGCCAGCACGATCAGGTTCACCGCCATCACGCCCAGCCACTTGCCGAAGAGATAGTGCACGCGCTGCAGCGGCTTGGTCATGAGTTGCCAGATCTGCCGGTCGCGAATCTCAAAGGCCACCGTGGCGCAGGAGAGAAACAGCGTCATGCACGCGGCGACCATGAACGTCAGCCCCATGCTGCGCGCGATGAACGTCTGCACGCGGAAGCGCAGCGGCGAGGCGGGATCGAGCCAGAGCGGAAGCAGCGGCAGAGCGATCAGCAGAATCACGATGAACACCAGCGATAACCGCGTGCGCGACGCCTCCTTCACCACCGTGTGCGCCACCGCCAGCGCCTGCCATGGCCGGTTGAGCGCCAGCAGCACAACCCGCGTGAGCAATACGAAGGTGAACGTCAGCAAGCCGATGCCGGCGAATGCCAGCATCGCTCCACGCGCATCCAAGGCCAGGCAGGCCGTGACCGGGATCGCCGTGCCGATCAGCGTCAGCAGAAACGGCAGCGTGATGCCCATCCACACGATGGCCAGCATCCACGCAGTGGTGACCAGGGCGAGCATCCACGTCGTGCCCGGCCGCTCCAGCATCCAACTCGGAGCCCACGCGGGGCGCTGATCCGAAAGCAGCACATCGGCAAGAATCGGAACCGCGACGATGTTGCCGTCGGCGTCGAACAACGGAGTTGAAGGCGTCTTCAGACGTTCGCCGCCGTACGTGCGGCCGTTGATCGTCACCGTGCCGGTGGTGTTGAGGGAGACGGCGTGCTCATCGCCCCGCGTGAGATTCTGATTGCCAAGAGCATCGATGATCGCGCTCCGCTGCGTGTCGAGGCGATGCGTCGCGACGATCAGCGAGCCGAACACGGCGCCGCACAACAGCAGCACCAGCACGCTCGCTGCGACGCGGAATGCGAACAGATTCTGCAGCCCATCGAGGCGGCGGTAGATATTCTTGAGCAACTGCATGGCGTAAGACCGCGAGTCTCGAGGACCCGCGCGTGGTTGTTACGAGCCCTTCCCTGCGGTCGTTCGGTCCTCGCCCGCCCCGCCACCGCCCTCACCACTGCCGCCATCAAGCAACGAGTCGATGACGGACTGATCCACATCCTTCGGAGCCTTGGGAGCCGGGGCGGCCTCGCGCACCACGCGTGCCGGACGTTGCGGGCCAGCGTCTGGAGTTTCGGGTTTCGGGCGATCGACCGCCAGTTGCTCGAGCACGTTCTGGCGCGTGGCCTCGTCCTTCGAGACCTGCAGCGCCTCCTGCCGCGCTCGCACGCGCACCGGCCGCTCGGGCGCCTGCTCGGAGACCAGGGCATCGATGAGCGCCTCGCCTTCGGCGGCGCCGTCGGCCCTCAGGAATGCAGCGGTCTGGCCGCCGTGCTGCGCGCCGCTGGTTGCCACGTGCTCGGCACGGGCGCGCTCGACGATGTCCATGAACAACTGTTCGAGCCGCTGGCGCGGGGCGTGCACCTTGTCGATGCCGACGCCCTCTTCCTCGCGCAGCACTTGCTCGATGCGGCTGATCGTGCCTTCGCGCAGACGCTGCGTCTGGATCACGGTGCTGTTGGTGTCGGCGAGGAGTTCCTCAGCGCTGCCCTCGGCGCGGATCTTGCCGCCGTACAGCACGACCATGCGGTGACAGACGTCCTCGACGTCAGCCAGCAGATGCGAGGAGAGCAGGATCGTCTTGCCGCGCTTGCCGAGTTCGATGAGCAGGTCCTTGACCTGCCGCGTTCCTATGGGATCGAGTCCCGAGGTCGGCTCGTCGAGAATGAGAAACTCGGGATCGTTGATGAGTGCCTGGGCCAGCCCGACGCGCCGCGTCATGCCCTTGGAGAACTCGCCGATGGGCCGGTGCGCCACCTGCGTAAGGCCGACCATGTCCAGTAGTTCGTCGGTGCGGCGCTTGCGCACGCGCGCGTCGAGCCCGAAGAGCCGGCCGTAGTAGTCCAGAGTCTCGCGCGGATTGAGATAACGGTAGAGGTACGATTCTTCCGGCAGGAAGCCGATGAACCTCTTGACTGAAACGTCGGTGGGCTGCTTGCCGAAGACCAGGAGCCGGCCGCTGGTTTTGTGCAGCAGGCCGAGGATCATTTTGATGATGGTGCTCTTGCCCGAGCCGTTGGGACCGAGCAGGCCGAAGATCTCGTGGGCCCGGACCTCGAGGTCGACGTTGTCGACGGCCTTGGCTTTGGTGCGCATCCAGAAGTCGCGGAAGACCTTGGTCAGGCCGACGCACTCGACGATGGCCGGTTGTTGAGCGTGTGAAACCATGATGATCGTGTGACGTCAGTTGTTGCCCGTGCCCATGGGCACGAGTTTGCCGGTCTTGGGATCCTTGCGCAATTGGCGGCCGGCCTTGTCGATGGACATCTCCTCGCCGCGCGACACGTACGGACCCATGTACGACGACTGGGCGAACGCTGCATTCCGCTGCCTGCGCTTGAGATCCCCTCGGACATCCTGGACAGCGCTCGAACCGGAGATCGCCAGGTTGATCGACGCCAGCATCGGTGGCACGTAGACGATCTCGGTATCGGCCCGACCCAGAATGCTGTTGTAGGCCTCCAGCCATTGCTGGCGAATCACCAGTTGCGGATTCTGCTTGAACGCCGGCAGCAGGCCGAAGTAGCGCTGGTACTCGTTGCCCAGCGTGGAATCGATCATGTCCTTGTAGGAGCGGGCCCGGTTGATGATGTCGGAGACTTCGCCGGTGACTTCGTTGCTTTCGAGTTTGGCGCTGATGGCGGCCATCAACTCGGTGGACCGCTGCTCGTCGCCGGTGCCCAGCGCATCTTCGTACTGCTCGATAAGCGCGGAGATCTGCTCGTAGCCCGCGCCGGCGACGTTCTGCAGCGTTTGGGCTGCCTGCTTGCGCGCCTCTTCCACCATGGAAGCGCCCGCCACGCTCGCCTCCATGACGCTGCTCTGCATCTTGCGAATCGCCAGCGGCTCGCCGCCGGTGGCATCGGTGATGTCGACGAGGCGGATGCCGGACTTGATCTCGTCCAGCACGGCCTGGGCCTGCAGCCGGATGTTCTCTTTCATCTCCGGGATGCGGGCCGGATCGCTGACCTCGGTCACGCTCATGCGGCCGACGACGTGCACCGAAGCGCGGCGCAGCGCCATGCGAACCATTTCGTCAGCGTCGCGTTTCATATCAGCGTCGTTCACGTGATGGACGAAATCGCTCGGCTGATCGATCTCGTACTTGGCGGCGACTTCGAGATGGGCCAGGTCGTTGTCGCGCGTGATGAGCGAGCCATCGCGGCCGGGATTGAGCGGCGTGGACACCTCGGTCTGCTCGAGCATCGTCGCCTGCGGCCGGCCGCCGGACGCCATCGAGAAGTATTCACCGAGATCGACCATGCGATTCTCGGCCTTGAAGGTGAAGAATTCGCCGAAGGGATACGGCGCCAGACTGAACTTCAGACCGGGCGAGAGCGGCTCCTTGATCTCGCCAAAGAGCGTGCGCACGCCGCTCTGGCCGTCGTCAATGGTCTTGAGGCCCGACGCCAGGAACAGCACGACCAGCACGACGATGACCGCCTGCAGCACGCGGAAACTCAGTCGCAGCGCGTCGGCCAGCGACTGGTTCGCCGGATCCATCGCGTCGCGAAGCATCGCTTCGCTTCCCACTCCCGATTCGACGATGTAGCGAGCCGACGCGGCCCGGCGCGGCGTGTCGTCCTCCTCCACCTCGGGCGGCTCCTCGGCGAAGCCGTGCAGGGCGGCCGGATCGACCTCGTCCTCTGGATTGTTGAAGTCGAAGGATTCAGCCATCGTTGGGCCCCTTCGCGCCGGACGGCTGCGTGTTCATGCTCATGCCGGCCGGGGTGCCGGACGTGCCGGCGATGTCCGGCTGCGTCGTCGCAGGCTGCGGAATGCCGTGGCGATCGGTCGCCGAATCGAGATTGAGCAGGTGCAGCGGCGCGAAACTCGACGGCAGCACGACGGTCGTGTACTGCGAGAGCGAGGTCTTGAGCGCATCGAGCCACTGCAGGAACACCGCGAGATCCTGGGCTTCGCTCATGAGCGCGTAGTACTTGGCGGCGTCCTGTTCGCCTTCAGCGCGAATCTCCGCGGCCCGCTGGTCGGCGAAGGCGCGGATCTTGTCGGCTTGGGCCTTGGCGCGATTCTGCAGGGCTGAGGCTTCCGCCTGTCCCTTGAAGCGCTCGGTTTCCGACAGCACGGTGCGGCCGGCCTTCATGCGATCGAGCACGGCCTGCGCGGTGCGCGGCGGAAGGACCAGTTGCGTCACGCCCACGTTCACAGGTTCGATACCCTTGCTCCGCACCGACGCCATCTCGTTGGTGATGGCGGCCTCGGCCTCGGCCAGGCGGCTGTTGTCGCCGATGAGATCATCGAATGCGAAGCGGCTCAGCCCGCTGCGCATCGCGGTCTTGAACTGATCGCCGATGGCCGCGTTGGCCTCTTCGACCGTCGAGTAACTCTCGAAGAACTTCAGCGGCCCGTCGCCATCCTCGCGCACCTTCCACATCAGGTAGGCCCGCACGACGACCTGCTGGCCGTCGGTGGTCTGCACCGTCTCCAACGGGTTCTCGCGCAACTGCAGGCGCGTGTCGAAGGTGGTGACCTTGTCCATGAACAGCGGGAGCCGGAACTTCAGACCGGGGGTGCGGACGATGCTGTTCTCGCCGTCAACCTGCCCGAAGCGCGTCTTGATCGCCACTTCATGGAAGTTGACGGTGTACGTCATGCTGAACAGCATCAGCGCCGCCAGCAGGATCAATCCGATGATGATGGCCAGTGACTTGGTCATTGTTGTTGTGTCTTTGCGACCTCGTCGGCGCTGGCGCCGGCGAAATCAAGGATCGGGTTCACTTCCTTCAAGTCCATGTCGATGCGCACGCGCGAGGGATCGATGCCGAGGATGTATTTGTCGATGTTGGGAAGCAGTTGGGCGTAGACGCGCATGATCTCGCGCTGCCGGAAGAGTTCAGGTGCGGCGCGATACGACGCCAACTGGCTGCGCACGCCCGCAGCCTGGGCCTTGCGCGACATCAACTGCACCCAGCGGTCGCGCTCGGCGTCGGCGATGGTCTGGGCCGCCGCGCCGCCGCCGCGAAGCATCAGTTGTTCGACCTCCACGCGCTTCCGCGCGGCCTCTTCCGGCTTGTCGACCTTCAGCGCGTTGTAGGCGTCGATGCCCTCCAGCACCTGCTGCGTCAGCGTGTTGTCGCCGACGATGTAGGTGAACGTGGAGGCCAGGTTGCGCTGGGCCTCGGCGACGAACTTCTGCTTGCCCTGCAGGCCGATGCCGAGTTCCTCGAACGCCTCGGCCGATGAGCCCGACGGCCGCAGGTTGGGAATCTCGATCGCCACCACCTCCACGCCTGCCTTCTTCGCGTCCAAGGCCGCCTGCACCTTGGCGGCCAGGTCGCGCGTCAACTCGCTGCGGCCGGGCGAGAGCACATCATCCAACGACCGACGGCTGAGTTCCGAGCTCACCACCGACAGCGCAATGCTGCGCAAGGCGCGCTCGCGATTGGTCAGCGTCTGCAGCCGCGCGATGTTGTCGTTGGCGAAACGCAGGTAATCGAGCAGGCCGCCATCGGCCTTGATGCGATACTGCAGAACGACCTCGGCCTCGACCAGCGAGTAGACGGCGCTGACGGCCTGAGCTGCCACATCCGCGGCCGAAGGAGGCTCGCCGGTCGCCTGATCAGACGCGGGCGGCGTCAGGACCGGCGTGGTCGCTGCCGGCATCGTCGTCGGCAGGGCTGGAATAATCCCGGGAACCGCTGGAGTCGGAGCGACGCGCTGGGCAGCAGGCGTCGCGACGATGAACGGCTGCACCTCGACGTCGGTCTTGGGCGCCTCGTTCGACCAGAGATTAACTGTCCGCGCCTCGACCACTTTCGCGGTCAGCCACAGGCTGCGCAGGCGCGAGACGTCGTAGACCTCAGCCGTTTCCAGCGGCCACGGGCGCTTCCACATGATGCCCGAGCGGTAGGCTTTGTCGCCCACCATCGCGCCGCCGCGCAGACGGATTGCCTGTTGATGCGGCTCGACCACGACCATCGTGCTCAGCAGCACCAATGCAATGACGCCCAGCGCCACCAGCGATGCGATCGATCGCAGCAGCAACTGGTAACCCCACGAACTGGTCACGTCGAAGCCGAACTGATAGTTCACGGCCTCGTTAAGCGAGCGAACGATGTTGTCGGGCGCGGCAAGGAGGCTGAGTCCCTTGCTGTCGAACGCCGGACGCTGCACCTCGCCGGGAATGCGCGGCCGGTACAGATTCAGGATGAAGTTCAGCGTGACTTCGGCGGCGATCAATCCCATGAGAATGGGAATGCCCCAGGTCACCACATAGATGACCTTTTCGTTCTCGAGGAATCGGAAGATGATGCCGATGGCGATCGCCACCAGCACCAGCGCGTTGCCCACGGTGTATGCCGCGCCGCCGCGCAGATTGGCCCACGCCTTCTGCTTGGCCATGCCCGCGACGAAACGCGAATAGATGAAGGAGACGGCCGCCAGAAACAGGCAGATGGCTACCGCCCAGCCACGTTGATCGGTGACGGTGAAGTCCGCCCTGTTCGCGCCGGTCAGGCCGCGCATGTGCTTGAGCATCGGCCAGGCCAGCAGAACGAGCAGCGCCACCAGCAGCAGGCTCAGGCCGGGCAGGAACCACTTGTGCATGAGGCCCAGCCGCCGCTCCGCCACGCGCGATTCCTCGCGCGATTGGTCGAACACCGACTTGGTCGTTCCCCGCGCCGCCGCCAGTTCATCCTCTTCCAGCGATTCCAGTCGTTCCAGTTTGTGCTGGTGGAACACGATCACCAGTCCCAGCCACACCAGCACGCCCGGCAGCACGTACAGGGCTGCGTAGATCAGCGGCAGGTCGCGCGGGCTGCTGAGCATGCCGAAGACCAGCAGGCCGATGCCGATCACGATCTGCATCAGCAGGCCGACGCCGGCCACCTTGGTCGCTCGCTGGTAGGCGAAATGGTCGGTTCTCATGACAGCGAAATCACCGGAATGAAAGAGGGAGCAGGCGACGCCCGCGCATGACACAAGCCGACGACCTCCAGAGATGCCCGGAGGGAGGCCCGGCTATCACACCCAGCCGACGGTCAATCGGTGTCACCGCCCGGCCGATTGGAGCGGGACAGTGCCGATTGGATTGCCGGGATGCATGTTCGCCGCTCGCGGGATGCGCGGCGAACACAAAACGGGGGAACTACGTACCATGGCCCGCTGCCGGTTCGCCCATTCTTAGCACAATTTCGCATGGGCTGCCCGGACACCACGTCTCACGCCGGTTATCGCCGAGCACTTGACTGATGCGGGCCAGGCTTGAGGGCAGGGGTCGGGCCGGCGCTGCGTCACTTCGTCTCGATGTCCTTGCCGTCTCCGGCCGGCGTATCCGCGATATCGTCCTGATCCCGACCTCGCATGTTCCAGCAGACCTTCGCGATCCTCCGCAACACGTTCTTCGAGAGCATCCGTCAGCCCATCATGCTGGTGGTGCTCATGATCGCGACCATCGCCATCGTGCTGGCCAACCCGCTCGCGGCCTTCACGATGGAAAACGACCAGCGCATGCTCATCGACATGGGGCTGGCCACGGTGTTCATCTGCGGCTGCCTGCTGGCGGCGTTCATCGCGACCAACGTGCTCGGGCGCGAGATTGAAAACCGCACCGCGCTGACCGTGATCTCCAAGCCGGTGCCGCGGCCGCTGTTCGTGCTGGGCAAGTTCCTGGGCGTGGCCGGGGCCATCACGCTCGGGACGATCTACATGACGTTCGTATTCATGCTCACGGAACTGCACACGGTGCTGCAGACTGTGCGCTCGCCGCTGCATGGCCCGGTGCTGGTATTCAGTTTCCTGGCATTCGTCATCGGCGTGGGCACGGCCGTGTGGTGCAACTACTTCTATGGACGGGTGTTCGCGAGCACCGTCCTCGTCGTGCTGACTCCGCTGGCCGGGCTGGCGTACTTCTTCAGCCTGATGTTCACGCCCATGTTCGAGTTGCAGCCGATCAGCGCCGGCTTCAAGCCGCAACTATGGTTGGCGGTGATCACGCTGTGGATGGCGATTCTCATCCTCAGCGCCCTCGCGCTGGCGGTCTCGACGCGCCTCGGCCAGGTCATGACGCTGGTGATCACGCTGGGCGCGTTCGTGCTGGGCATGCTCAGCGACTGGATCTTCGGGCGGCGCATGGAGATGCTGCGCAATGTCTGGCTGGACCTGGCCCGCAGCGAGGGGCTGACGCAGAGCGTCGAGAAGGTGCAGACGGTGCACATGGCCGGCGGCGAGGTGCAGCACATCACCAGCACGGTGGAAGTGGCGACCCAGCCGCTGATGAGTTTCGCGACCATGCCGCAGAAACTCGAATACGCGCTTTACAAGGTGTGCTACACGGTGCTGCCGAACTTCCAGGTGATGTTCCTGAGCGATGCGCTGACGCAGGATCACCTGATTCCGATCGGCTACATCCTCCGCACGCTGATCTACGGCGCGCTCTACATCGGCGCGGCACTGGCGCTGGCGACGTTCCTCTTCCAGACCCGCGAGGTCGGCTGAGCATCGTCGTGCGCACCATTCGTACCCTGACGAATGCCGAATACCGGGCTATCATCGCCCTTCGTGCCGCCTGCCTCATCCGATTCGAAGTTCATCCGCGTCCGCGGCGCCGCTGAGCACAATCTCAAGTCGCTCAATGTCGATATCCCGCGCGACAAACTCGTGGTCATGACGGGGGTTTCCGGCTCGGGCAAGAGTTCGCTGGCCTTCGACACCATCTTCGCCGAGGGCCAGCGCAAGTACATGGAATCGCTCAGCGCCTACGCGCGGCAGTTCCTGGACCAGTTGCAGAAGCCGCACGTCGAGTCGATCGAGGGGCTGCCCCCCACCATCGCCATCGAGCAGCGCTCGGGCGGTCATAACCCGCGATCGACCGTCGCGACCACAACCGAAATCTACGACTACATGCGACTGCTGTTTGCACGGTGCGGCACACCGACGTGCTGGCACGTGGATGAACGCAACGGCCAGATCTGCGGCAAGCCGATCACGGCTTCGAGCGCGACGCAGATCGTCGACACCCTCATGGACTGGCCGGCCGGCACGCGCGTGATGGTGTGCTCGCCCGTGGTGCGCGGCAAGAAGGGCTTTCACCGCGAGGTGCTGGAAGGCCTGCAGAAACACGGTTTCGTCCGCGCCCGCGTCAACGGCAGGATCATGGACATCCGCGAAGCCCTCAAGGAAGGCGGCGACAATCCACTGGGCCTCGGCCGCTATGAACTGCACACGATCGAAGCCGTGGT
>DATKJG010000316.1:0-5314 GCA_035543215.1 Phycisphaerales bacterium
GAGCTTGACATGCGTCAGTTCGTGCAGGCGGCGAACATCCTGATCCTGAATGTGACGCCGATCCTCGCGCAGGTGCACGGTGATGCCGTCGGCGCCCCCGAGATGAGCCTCGATCGCTGCCCACACCGGATCGGGCTCATACGTCCGCCGCGCCTGGCGGATCGTGGCGACATGGTCGATGTTGACGCCGAGTTCGATCATGCGGGAAGGGTAGTGGGTTGACGGTTTCAGGTGTCACTCGGCATGGCACCTGTCACCTGACACGTCGCCCGATATACTGCGCCCATCGTGAGCGCCGATTTTGGTCGCCAACTCGCCCGTTTGCGCGATGACGTGGTCACCCAGGGCAACAGGGTGCTGGATATGACCACGCGCGCCGTCGAAAGTTACTTCGACCGCGACCTCGAAAAGGCTCGCGGCGTGGTTTCAGGCGACAGCGTCATCGACAAGGTCGATGTCGAGATCGAGCGCGCCTCGATCAACCTGCTTACGCTGGGTGAGAAGGATGAGCACAACATCCGGGCCGTGCTCACTATCGTCAAGGTCAACAACGAACTGGAACGCATCGCCGACCTCGCGGTGAACATCGCGGAGGCTTCGCTCGATTCCGGCCAGACCAACGAGGTGGTGCCGGCAACCTTCCGCGTGATGGCCAACAGCGTCATCGGTATGCTGCGCGACACCAATCAGTCACTGGGCCGGGTTGACGCCACGCTGGCCGAGCGCGTGCTGTCGTTCGATGACACCGTCGACCGCTTCAAGACCGAAATCAGCCTCGATGCCCAGCAGAAGGTCGCCTCCGGCAAGTTCGGCGTGAAGTTCGCGTTCCGGCTGATGACGGTGGTGAAATCACTGGAGCGCATGGCGGATCACTGCACGAACATCTGCGAGCAGTTGATCTACCTCGAGACCGGCCGCATCGTGCGTCATCTTCCCGAAGGCTGGGGCAAGCCGGTGATGCCTGAGGTGTGAGTCAGAATTCACCGCAGAGGACGCAGAGAACACGGAGTGGGAATCTCCAATTGATTGCTCTGTGCTCTCCGTGTCCTCTGTGGTGAATTATCATGGACCCCATGGCGAACATTCTCGTCGTCGGCCCGCATCCCGATGATCAGGAACTTGGCATGGGCGGGGCGATTGCGAAGTTCGCCTCTCAAGGGCACAGCGTTCTGCTCCTGGACATGACCAACGGCGAGCCGACGCCCCACGGCTCCGTCGAAATCCGCGCGAAGGAGGCGGCAAAGGCCGCGGCGATTCTGAATGGATGTGCGCAGAGTGGCGGGGCAGTCAGGCGTCGCACGCTCGATCTGCCCAATCGCATGCTCGTGCACTCGATCGAAGCCCGGCACAGGGTGGCGGCTGTGATTCGCGAACATCAGGCGGCGATTGTCTTCGCGCCGTACTTCGAAGATGCGCATCCCGATCACATCGCCACGACGCGCATCGTCGAGGACGCCCGCTTCGACGCCAAACTCACCAAGATCGATCTGCCGGGCCAGCCCATCTATCCCAGGTGGCTGTTCTACTACTACTGCACGCACCTGCGGCACGTGGCCAATCCGAGTTTCCTGCTCGACATCACCGGCTTCGAATCGAAGAAGCGCGAAGCGATCGTGGCGTATCACTCGCAGTTCGTCGCGCCCGAAAGCAATCGCAGAATCGTGGAATGGATCGACGCGGCGAACGTGTATTTCGGCAGCAGAATCGGCACGATCGCGGCCGAGCCGTTCTTCACGAGAGAACCGGTCGGCCTCAGTGGGCTCGGTTCGTTGGCTTGACGGTGTTCAGCGCCCCGTGCTGCCGAAGCCTCCGGCGCCGCGCACGGTCTCATTCAGTTCCTCGACCTCCTCCACCGCGCAGTGCGCCACCGGCGCGATCACCATCTGCGCGATGCGCATGTTGCGCTCCACCGTGAACGGCTGGCGGCCAAGATTGATCAGCGGCACGGTCACTTCGCCTCGGTAATCGGAGTCGATGGTGCCAGGCGAATTGGGCATGCCGATGCCGTGCCTCGACGCCAACCCGCTGCGCGGCCGCACCTGAGCCTCGAAGCCAACAGGCACCGCCATGGCGAAGCCGCAGGGAATCATGCGGATCTCGCCGGGCGCGATCGTCACGCTCTCGCTGATCGCGGCGTGCAGATCCATCCCCGCTGCATGTTCGGTCTGGTAGCGTGGCAGATCGGCGAGGTTCGACAATCGCTTGAAGAGCAGCGGCACGGCCATCGCCGCAGTCTAGAACGGATTCGCGCCCGATGTAGCATTGCCGTTGGGGAATCGCCTCATGCTCTGGATCATTCTCATCATCGTCGGAATCCTCGCCGGGCTCATCGGGCTGATGATGGTGGTCGTCGGCATGCTTCTGCCGCAGAATCATTCCGCCGCGCTCACAGCACGGTTTGCCCAACCGCCCGAAGTCATCTGGGCCACGATCACCGATCATGCCAACGAACCTTCGTGGCGCCGCGAC
This sequence comes from Phycisphaerales bacterium, assembly GCA_035543215.1. Lineage (GTDB taxonomy): Bacteria > Planctomycetota > Phycisphaerae > Phycisphaerales > SM1A02 > DATKJG01. Next base: position 2,470 of record DATKJG010000316.1, read on the forward strand.
CTGCGCTCCAAGCAGCGCCTCGACGATCGCAACGGCCACGCCGTCTGGCGCGAAACGCGCAAGCGCGGCGACACGATGACCTTCGAAACGATCGCCTTCGAGCCGCCGCGCAAGATGGTCGGCCGCATCGCTGACGATAATCTGCCGTTCGGTGGAACCTGGACCTACGAGGTCAAGCCGGCCGGCGACGCTGCGGGCGGCAGCACGCTGACCATCACAGAGGATGGCGAGATCTACAACCCGGCGTTCCGTTTCATCGCCCGCTTCATCATCGGCTATCGCGGAACCATGACCAGCTACCTCGCCGCGCTGTCGCGCAAGTTCGGGCAGGAGGCCGCTTTCATCGATTGACGACTGTGCTCGCCGATAGACTGGCGATATGAACGCGATTCTTCTTTCGATCGGCGCGGGATTGTGCTGGGGCGTGGGCGAACTGTTCACACGCTCGGCCCTGCATTCCAAGCAGATCGGCCCGCTGGCCGCGATCTCCATCCGATCCACGATCGCGTTGCCGCTGCTGTGGCTGGCGTACCTTCTCGCAACGCGCGGCATGGGCGTCGAGAAATCCGGCTGGCTCAGATCGGCTGAGTCGGCGACGTTCGCGAAACTGATCCTCGGATCGGGCGTGATCGCCGGCGCCCTGGGGATGATCTGCTTCTACAGCGCGCTCAACCTGGCGGAAGCCTCGCGTGTCAAGCCGATCGCCTTCAGCGTCGCGCCCGCCACCGCGGTCGTGCTGGGCTGGCTCGTGCTGCATGAATCCATGACCTGGCAGAAGGCGCTGGGTGTGCTGCTGATCCTGACGGGGGTCGTGATGCTGACCGGTGGCGGAACAGGAGAAGTCAGAAGTCAGAGATCAGAGGTCAGCCATCTGGGAACTTCTCGCTGATCTCTGACCTCTGATCTCTGGCCTCTTCTGCCCATGCTGACCGACCATGTCTTCATCATCACCGGCGCCAGCAGCGGCATCGGCGCGGCCACCGCAATCGAGGCGGCACGCCGCGGCATGGATGTCGTCCTCTCCGCGCGGCGGCCGGACCGGCTCGACGAGGTCGCTGTGCGTGTACGCGATGCCGGCCGGCGGGCCGCGACCGTCGCAGGCAGCGTGACCGACCCGGGCATGTCGGATCGATTGCTCGACACCGCCCAGAGCGCCTTCGGCCGCTTCGATTTCGTGTTCGCCAACGCCGGATATGGCCTGGGCAAGACCGTGCTTGACACATCAGAGGCGGAATTGCGCGAGTTGTTCGAGGTGAACTTCTTCGCCGGCGTAGATCTTCTCCGCCGGGCCGCCCGGCGACTCATCGAGCAGAAGCGCCCGGGGCACCTGCTGATGTGCTCCAGTTGCCTGTCAAAGTTCACCGTCCCCCGCAGCGGCGTCTACTCGGCCACCAAAGCCGCCCAGAACTACATCTGCCGGGCGATGCGCCTGGAACTGCGCGAACACAACATCGAGGTCGCCAGCGTGCATCCCATCGGCACTGAGACGGAGTTCTCGCAGGCGAGCGCCCTGCGCCGGGGCGAAGAGAAGCGCCGCGCCAATACGCCGCGCCTGTTCATGCAATCGCCGGAGCGGGTCGCCCGCGCGGTCATTCGCTGCCTGGAGCGACCGAAACCCGAGGTCTGGACCAGTTGGATGATGCGCACAGTGTCCGGGCTGGTCACAATGGCGCCACGCACAGGCGAGTTCTTCATCAACGCCGGCAAGCGTAAGCACTGAGACTGAATGCGGCGAGGAGGCGGTGACGAGCAAGCGCGATACACTGGAGTCATGCCGTCAGGAGTGAAGTCGCGTCGCAGGTCGAGAAAGAACGATCGCGCCAAGGATGCGCCTCAGCCCAAGCCGTTGACGTACGCCGATGCGGGCGTCAACATCGAGGCCGGCGATCGCGTCGTGGATCTGATCGAGCGGGCCGTCCGCCGCACGCATGGCCCGCGCGTGCTCGGGCCGCTGGGCGGCTTCGCGGGCATGTTCCGGCTTGATTACAACGAGCAACTGTTCAAGCGCAACTATCGCGAGCCGGTGCTGGTGGCGTGCACCGACGGCGTGGGCACCAAGGTCAAACTCGCGGCTGAACTGGGCATTTACAACACCGTCGGCATCGACTGCGTGGCGATGAACGTCAACGACCTCATCGTCCAGGGAGCCGAGCCGCTGATCTTCCTGGACTACCTTGGTCTGGGGAAGGTGATCCCCGAGCGCAACGCCGCGATGGTGGAAGGCGTCGCCAAGGGTTGCGAACTCGCCGGCTGCGCATTGCTTGGCGGCGAGACGGCCGAAATGCCGGATGTGTACGCGCCCGATGATTTCGACATCGCCGGCTTCGCTGTGGGTGTGGTGGACCTCGAGCGCGCCATCGACCCGACGCGCGTCGAGACGGGCGATGTCATCATCGCGCTGGCCTCCAGCGGGATCCATTCCAACGGCTATTCGCTCGTGCGGCGGATCGTCAAGCAGGCCGACCTGCGTCTCGATCGCGTCTACCCTGCGCTGGTGGGGTTCGAATCGACGATCGCTCCGAAGGGCGAGAAGGCGACGCTGGGCGATGTGCTGCTGGAGCCGACGCGCATCTATGCGAAGACGATCGTCAAACTGCTGCGCAAGTACACGGTGAAGAAGATCGTGACGGGCATGTCGCACATCACCGGCAGCGGCCTGCCGGGCAATCTGCCCCGCGCGTTTGAAAACGACCTGGATGCGCGAATTGATCTGAAGAGCTGGGAAGTACCGCCGATCTTTGATTTTCTTCAGCGTGAAGGCAATGTGGAGCGCGAAGAGATGTTCAACGTCTTCAACATGGGGGTTGGCTACGTGGTGATCGTTCGCGGCAGCTTCGCCGATTCA
>DATKJG010000317.1:0-4056 GCA_035543215.1 Phycisphaerales bacterium
TATCGCCCATGAACACCTTGGCCGGCGCGCAGTTGAACCACAAAAAGCCCAGGCACGCTCCCGCCATCGCGCCGCCCACGACCATCATCTCGCCCGTGCCCGGCACGTATGGGAAGTTCAGGAACTTCGCGATTTCGTAGCGGCCGGAGATGAACGCGAGAGCCATCATCGTGAACGACGCGGTGATCAAACATCCTGACGCCAGGCCGTCCATGCCATCGGTCAGGTTCACCGCGTTGGATGTGCCGGCGATGAGCACCGTCGCGATCAGGACGAACGGGATCATGCCCAGCACGATCACGCCGCTTTCCAATTGCAGCGGCTCCATGCCCGGCGCGTAGGTTCGCTGCAGCGGGAGATTCAGCACGTGCGCCGCAGGTACGCTGGAAACCGGATCATCCGCAACGCCGCTCTGGAATAGGAAGAACCCGGCCACCGCGCCAATGCCCAGTTGAAACAGCAGTTTCTCCCACGCCAGCATGCCTTCGCGCCGGCCGGTCTGGCGGCGGGCAGTGGTCAGTTTCATCCAGTCGTCGAAGCCGCCTACCACCGCCAGCCATACCAGCACCACCAGCGCGATGTGCACGTACGCATTGCGCAGGTCGGCCAGCATGAGCGCGGTGACGAGGATCGCGGCACAGATGAGGATGCCGCCCATCGTGGGCGTGGCGGCCTTGCCTTCCATCAGTTTGTTGACATCCTCGCGATAGAACTCCGGAGCATCGCCGATCTTCTGCCTCTTGAGCCAGTTGATCACGCGATTGCCGAAGGCGAGGACAAGCAGGAAGCCCATGACGACCGCGAGGAACGCGCGAAACTCCAGTTGGTTGAGCACCATCACCAGCGGGTACAGGCCGCGCTCGACGAGCCAGTTCTGCGAGGAGTTGACGAGCGTGTAGAGCATCGTGCGTTACTGGCTTCGACAGAGATTCAACGCTGTCGTCTGCATCTCCGTGGCTCCAATCCTGATCACGCCACAACCTTCGAGCGCCTGCGTGGGGACGGCGCGGATTCGAACGCCGCGATGAGTTTCTCCAGTTCCATGCCGCGCGAGGCCTTGACCAGCACCGCATCCCCCGCGCGAATCAATTTGCGGACACTGGCGATGGCGCGATCGTTGAGCGTCGCGATGTGCGTCAGGCGATCCTTGTCGAATTGCTTTCGAATTGCGCCGGCAGCCTCTGCCATGCGCCCGCCGACAAGGATGACCTGATCGAGCCCGCAGCGATCATCAATCCGCGCGATATGGGCTCCGATCTCGCGATGCAACAGTGCTGACCCCTCGCCCAGTTCGAGCATGTCGCCGAGCACGACGATTCGCCGCCGCGCACCGCCGGCGAGTTCGGCGAAGGTGTCAAGGGCCGCCATCATCGCCTCGGGATTGGCGTTGTACGCATCGTTGTAGAACGTCATGCCGCCCGCCACCTGCGGCGTCATGCGCATCGCCTCGGGTTTCACGCTGAACAAGCCCGCCCGAATCGCCTGGTCATCCAGGCCGAATCGTCGCCCCACCGCCACCGCCGCCAGCGCGTTGAGCGCGTTGTGCCGTCCCGGCAAGGCGATCTCGAATCGCGCGCGGCCGTTGACTTCGAACCACCAGTTGCCGTTCACCTCCCCGCGCCCGGTGAGGCGCAGATCAGCCTCCTCGCTTTCACCGAAGAGGAACTTGAACTTCACACGACGCAGGTGCGGACGCAGCAGCGGATAGTCGGCGTTGACGATCGCGACCCCGTCCTCGGCCGGCAGCGCCGCCAGCAGCGAGCCTTTCTCTCTCGCCACGCCTTCGATCGAGCCGAGGCCTTCGAGGTGCGAGCGTCCGATCATCGTGATGACCGCAATGTCGGGCGCGGCGATCCTGGCCAGGTCCGCGATCTCGCCGGGCGCGTTCGTGCCGATCTCGACCACCGCGAACTTGTCGCTCGACTTCGCACTGAGCAGTGTCAGCGGCACGCCTATGTCGTTGTTGAAACTCTTCGGCGATGAGACACCGGCATACGTCGTCCCCAGCACGCCGTGAATCAGGCGCTTGGTCGTGGTTTTGCCCGACGAACCAGTGATGGCGATGACCTTGGTGCCGCGCAGCGACTGGCGGTACGCATGCGCGATCCGGCCCAGGGCTGCGCGCGTGCTCTCGACGTGCATCATCGCCACGCCCGGCGGCATCTTCAGCGATTTCGCCCTCGCGCTTTCGATGATCAGCAGTTGCGCGCCGCGCTCGACAGACTGCGCGACGTGATCGTGGCCATCGTGCTTCGCGCCTTTGATAGCGAGGAACCCCTTGTGCGTCAGATCCTCGCGACTGTCGATGCCGACACCTTTCACGTGCGGCAACTTGTCCGGCTTCTGCAGCCACTTCGCGCTGCAGGCGGAACGAATCTGCTCGACATCAAATGTGAACAGCATGCTCATCGATTCTTCCCATTCTGCGCCATCGCAGGTTGAGTCTTGTTGAAGCGCGCTCGCAGCGCCGCCGCGGCGATGAGTCGATCATCGAACGGCCGCTTCGTCGTGCCGATGATCTGGTAGTCCTCGTGCCCCTTGCCCGCGATGAGAATGATGTCACCCTCGCGGCCGCGGCGGACGGCCTCGTTGATCGCGGCGGCGCGATCGACCAGCGACAGCGTTCCCGCAAGGCGCTCAGGCGGCACGCCGGTGCGGATCTCATCGATAATTGATTGCGCATTCTCCGTCCGCGGATTGTCAGAGGTGATGATGACTTCATCAGCGAACCTGCACGCGACGCCCGCCATGCGCGGCCGCTTCGTGCGGTCGCGGTCGCCGCCGCAGCCGAACACGACGCGCAGCCTGCCTTGTTCGGGAACGATCGGCCGCAGGGCGCGAAGCACGTTGCTCAGCGCATCATCCGTGTGCGCGTAATCGACGAGAACCGCGAAGGGATGATCGGCGTTCGTGACCGGCTCCAGCCGCCCGGGCGGAGCAGTGCAGGTTTCGATGCCTGATCGCAGCGCCTCGGCATCTACGCCACACGCATGCGCCACAGCGATCGCCTGCAGCGCGTTCATCACGTTGTGGGCGCCGACCAGCGGCAGGTTGACATCCAACGTCCCCCACGGCCCGCGGAAGGTCGATTCGGTGTGCGTCAGAGTCTGGCGATGCAACTTCGTGAAGCAGTCGGCGGCCGCATCATGCTCGCTGCAGCGCAGCATGCGCGCCTTCGTGCGTTGGATGATTGCATCGCTCGATGGATCGTCGCCGTTGACGACTGCCACGCCGCCGTCGGCCGCCGAAGGCAATCGCTGGAAGAGGATCGCCTTGGCGGCGAGGTACTCATCCATCGTCTGGTGATAGTCGAGATGATCGCCCGTCAGGTTCGTGAACACGCCGATGCGGAATTGCAGGCCCGCGGTGCGCTGCTGATGCAGGGCGTGACTGGACGCCTCCATCACGCACGCCGCGCATCCGTTGCGCACCATCCGGCTCATCGCACGAGAGAGTTCGATGGCCGGCGGCGTCGTGAGATTCGCCGTCTCGCGCTTCGCACCATCGTCGACCTGCACCGTGCCGATCAGGCCGCACTTGAGCGCCGCGTCGGCGAGCAGTTGCTGAATGAGATAGGTGGTCGTGGTCTTGCCGTTGGTGCCGGTGACGCCGATGAGCGTCAGCCGGCGGCTGGGCGAGTCGAAGAACCGCTCGGCCAGCACCGCGCTGACGCCCGCGACATCACCAGCCGTCAGCAGCGTTACGTTCGTGGGCACATCCAACTCGCCATCAGCCAGCACAGCGATCGCGCCCGCGTCGATGGCATCATCGACGAACCTCCGGCCATCGGCCTTGGTCCCGGCACGAGCGATGAACAGGCAGCCGGGACTGACCATGCGCGAATCTTCCGTGATGTCGCTGATCGCACACTCCAGCGACCCCCGCACCAGCCGCACCGGCAGGCCGTCGATCAGGCTCGCGATCGAGCGCGACTGCATAGCGCTTCTCCGTGTCTCCGTGTCTCCGTGATGCATGTCCATGTCAGTCAGGGAAGAATCAGCATGGCGTCGCCATAGGAATAGAACCGGTAGCCGCGAGCGATCGCCTCGCGATACG
>DATKJG010000318.1:0-3435 GCA_035543215.1 Phycisphaerales bacterium
ACTGCCATCTTCCTCAGCGAATACGCCCCGCGGCGGCTGCGAGCCGTGCTCAAGCCCGCCTTGGAGATTCTCGCGGGCATTCCCACGGTCGTGTACGGCTTCTTCGCACTGACGGTCATCACGCCGAGGCTGCAGCAGATCTGGTCGGGAGTCGAGGTATACAACGCCCTGAGCGCGGGACTGGCGGTTGGCATCATGTGCCTGCCAATCGTCGTCTCGTTGTCCGAGGACGCTCTGCAGGCCGTACCACGAAGCCTGCGCGAGGGGGCCTATGGGGTCGGCGGGACGCGCTTTGACGTCTCCACCAAGATCGTGGTGCCCGCGGCACTCTCCGGAATCGTCGCGGCGTTTCTGCTGGCCTTCGCCAGGGCAGTGGGTGAGACCATGATCGTCGCCCTCGCTGCCGGCAACATGGCTCGACTGACGGTCAATCCGACCGAATCGTCGCAAACCATGACGGCATGGATGGTGCAGATCTTCCTCGGCGACGCCAGCAACTTCGGCCCTGAGTATCTCTCCAGCTACGCCGTCGCGGCCATGCTGTTTGTCATCACGTTCATACTCACGATCATCGGCCACGTGATCCGCGTGCGATTCCGGGAGGCGTACCAATGAGCGTGGCAGCGATGACCTTCCCGCGCCGGTCGGTGACACGCAGGAAACTGCGCGATCAACTCTTTGTCATCGCGTGCATGGTGATTGCGGCGATCTCAATGGCTGTGCTTGTGGTCCTGCTGTCATCAATCGTGACCCAGGGTCTCAAGTACTTCCGCTGGGACTTTCTCAGGGAGGTGCCGTCGCGCCGCCCGGCCAAGGCCGGCATCGGCCCGGCCATGTGGGGCACGATCTGGGTGTGCGTGATCTGCGCACTTACCGCGCTGCCGCTGGGTGTCGGCACGGCGGTGCTGCTCGAGGAATTTAAGCCCAAGCGCTCGTGGGCCCGCAGGATTCACGGCTTCGTGCAGTTGAACATCTCGAATCTCGCAGGCGTGCCGTCGATCGTCTACGGAATCCTTGGCCTGACGCTCTTCGTGCAAATGTGGGATCTCTTCGGCAACCTCAGCGAGCCCACGTTCACCTTCGGCACGCGCGAGGACTGGTACTACGTGCAGTTGCCCTTCGGTCGCGGCACGCTGGCGGGCGGCCTGACCTTGATGCTGGTTGTATTGCCCATCATCATCGTCGCGGCTCAGGAGGCCCTGCGCGCGGTGCCCAACTCGCTGCGCGAAGGCGCGATGGCGCTTGGCTCGACTCCGTGGAAAGTTGTCGCGCGAATGACCTTGCCAGCAGCGGTGCCCGGCATCATGACCGGCTCAATCCTGGCAATGAGCCGTGCGATCGGCGAGGCAGCCCCGATGCTCGTCATCGCAGGCGTCGTCTACATCACGTTCACCCCCAAGCACCTGATGGATGAATTCACGGTGATGCCCCTGCAGATCTACAACTGGGCGAGCCTGCCGCAGGAAGAATTCCATCGCGTGGCAGCCACCGGCATCATTGTCCTGCTGATTGTCCTGCTGACGTTCAACGCCCTGGCGGTGTTTATCCGGCAATACTTCCAGAAGCCCCTGTCATGACCACGATGACGCAGCGCCCTGTCTCACCCGCCTCCACGCCCCCGCCGGCCGGCCCCGTCCAGGTGACGGCTGCGCCCCCGGAAGTGCTGACCAAGCGTCCAGCGCACACCCAGGCGCCTCGCCCGGCCGAGCCGTCTGCGCGCACGGCCATCACTGTGCGAGCGTTCAACGCGTGGTACGGCTCGTTCCAGGCGCTGCACAAGGTCGAATTGGATGTCCCCCACTGCCGCGTGACCTCGCTCATCGGCCCCAGCGGCTGCGGCAAGAGCACGTTCCTGCGCTGGATCAACCGGATGAACGACCTCATCCCGATCGCGCGGGCGGATGGCACGCTCGACCTGCACGGCATTGACCTCTTGAGCCGCAATACCGATGCCGTCGATCTACGACGCCGGGTCGGCATGGTGTTCCAGAAGCCCAACCCGTTTCCCAAGTCGATCTACGACAACGTTGCATTCGGGCCGCGCCTGCACTTCCGGATTCGCCGACGCGATCTGGAGGATCTGGTTGAGCGGAGCCTTCGCGCAGCGGCCCTGTGGGACGAGGTCAAGGATCGACTCAAGTCGTCGGCTCTGGGCCTTTCCGGTGGCCAGCAGCAACGCCTGTGCATCGCCCGCGCCATCGCAGTCGGCCCGGAGGTCGTGCTCATGGATGAGCCCTGCTCGGCCCTGGACCCGAAGTCGACGGCCCGTATCGAAGACCTGATCCGGGAACTGCGCAAGGATTACACCATTGTCATCGTCACGCACAACATGCAGCAGGCTGCTCGCGTTTCGGATCTGACGTCGTTCTTCTTCGAAGGTCGACTCATCGAAACCGGCGCGACTGCCGACATTTTCACCAATCCTCGCAACAAACAGACCGAAGATTACGTCACAGGCCGCTTCGGCTGAACCGACTTTTCGCCATGGGCATGAATCTCGTCACAGAACTCGTGGAAGTCCGCCGCTCGATCCTCTCGATGGCCGCCATCGTCGAGCAGCAGATCGACCGCGCCATCACTGCGTTGCGCTCCATGGACATCGCCCTGGCACGCCTGGTAAAGGCGGGCGACGATGAGATCAACAATCTTGAGATCGAGATCGAGAATGAATGCCTGCGCATCTTCGCGCTGACGCATCCGGTTGCCGGCGATCTGCGTTTCATGATGGCGGTGCTGCGCATCAATTCGAATCTCGAGCGCATCGGCGACAAGGCGAAGTCCATCGCCAAGCGCATCATCGACCTCGTCGATTGCGCCCCAGTGCGGCTGCCGCCGGCATTGATCGAAATGGCTGGGAAGACCCGCACCATGCTGGGTGACGCCCTGACGGCCCTGGCGAATGAGGACGCCGACCTCGGCCGGCGCGTGCGCGTCAGCGATGACCCGGTCGATGCTCTGCAGCGCGAGGTGTTCAACTGGGGGCATCGCGAGATTCCCGCGCATGTCGAAGCGACGCATGCGGTGATCGATGTGCTGTCGATCGGGCGAGCGCTGGAGCGCGTGGCCGATCTCTCCGCCGCTATCGCCGAGGACGTGATCTTCCTGGTCGAAGGCTCGATCGTGCGGCACCAACCGCCGGAATGAGCGCCGCCGTCAGCGGGCGCCAAGCGCCTCGTCCAGCATCTTGATCAGTGCATCGCGGTCATAGGCGAACGGCTGTCCTTCGTTGAGTTGCACCACGCGTGTCAGGGCGGCTCGAATCGTGAGCTCCGCCTCGCGCTGGTTTGGCACGACCATGTACCGCCTCTTGGGATGCTCGTCTGCGAGCGCATGCAGGAACGCGTCAGCCACATCGTCCGGCTCCTTGTACTGGGAGCGATCCGTCGGACTTTGCAGCATGCGCTCGATCTGCGCCTTGTACAGCGAACCTTCGCC
>DATKJG010000319.1:0-9880 GCA_035543215.1 Phycisphaerales bacterium
CTGCAGGCCCTCGCGCACGCTGCTGGCTCGCGGGCGATCGATGAACGGAAACTCTTCGATCTTCCCCAGCCGCAGCGATTTCATCTGCAGGATGACGCTTGCGAGGTTCGAACGCAGGATTTCAGGATCGGTGAAAGGCGGTCGCGTATCAAAATCGGTCTCACCGTACAGGCGGACGCACACGCCGGGCGCGATGCGACCGCAGCGGCCGGCCCGCTGTTTGCCCGACGCCTGCGAGATCCGCTCGATGGGCAGGCGCTGCACGCGCGATTGCGGGCTGTAGCGGCTGATACGCGCCAGACCCGGATCAATCACGCTACGAATGCCCGGCACGGTCAGCGACGTCTCTGCGACGTTTGTGGCGAGCACGATGCGCCGGCCTGAGTGCGGCTCGAAGATACGATTCTGCTCGTCGGACGACAACCGCGCATACAGCGGGAGAATCTCGTGATCGGCCGGCAAGCGACCCTTCAGGAACTTCGCCGTCTCGCGAATCTCGCGCTCGCCGGAGAGGAACACCAGGGCATCTCCTTCGCCCGCCGCCGGATCGCGTCCGGTCTCATCGATGGCCCCGGCGATCGCTTCCAGCATGACCGGATCATCCTCGTCCGGTTCGGTTCCGGACGGCAGGGGCTGGTATCGCACGTCGACGGGAAACCCCCGCCCGCTGACCTCGATGATCGGCGCATCGTTGAAATGCGCGCTGAAGCGCCTGGGGTCGATCGTCGCCGATGTGATGATCACCTTGAGGTCCGGCCGGCGGCCCCCAAGCAGCAGCGTCTTGATGTAGCCCAGCAGGAAATCAATGTTGAGGCTGCGCTCGTGGGACTCATCGATGATCAGTGTGTCGTACTGCAGCAGCAGGCGATCGTGGCCGCCGACCTCGGCCAGCAGGATGCCGTCGGTCATCACCTTGACGAGCGTGTCGGGGTTCGTGCGATCCGTGAACCGCACGCTGTATCCAACCGGGCCGGCCGCCCCCTTAGCGATCGGCGAGCCGAGTTCATGAGCGATGCGAGCGGCAACGCTTCGAGCTGCGATGCGGCGCGGCTGCGTGTGGCCGAGCATGCCCGTCACACCGCGCCCGATCTGCAGGCAAATCTTCGGCAGTTGCGTGGTTTTGCCCGAGCCTGTTTCGCCGCATACCACGACGACAGGGTGACCGGCAATGGCGGAGGCGATCTCATCCCGGCATGCAGCGATCGGAAGTGCGGGATCGATCGTGATGGCGCTGCGATCAATCCCAGTGCCTGATTGCCGCCGCTGGGCCCGCCGCTCCGCCGCCTCGATTTCCCCGACGATTTGCCGCCGTGCGGCATCGTCGCCGATCTTGAGACCTCGAACTCGGCGGCCGAGGCGCATGCGATCGATCGGCAGGCATTGCTCCAGCCGGGCCAGAAGGTCTCTGGCTGTCGAATCGATCACGGCAGACGATAGGTCGCGCGTTTGCGCGCTGCATCAGCGACGCGGTCAACCCCAACATCGCACTCAATGCAAAAAAGCGGGTGAACGGACTTGAACCGTCGACATTCACGTTGGCAACGTGACGCTCTACCACTGAGCTACACCCGCGTCGAGGACGAGTAGGATAGCACGCGCATGAACGATGGCAAGTTCGCGGGCTTGCTGGCGACGTCCGAAAAGTTCGCATCGACGCTTGCTCGTCCGCGACAATCCGCATGGCTTACCAGGTCACCAATTTCGAATCGACGCCCAACCCCAACGCGGTGAAGTGCTGGCTCGATCGGCCTATCAGTCATGGGCCGCGGAGTTTCCGCAACGCCAGCGATGCGAGCGGCGATCCGATTGCCCGCGCGCTGTTCGACGAAGTCGGTGCGACAACGGTGCTGTTCAACGGCGACTGGATGACGGTGAACAAGCGACCCGAGGCCGATTGGCCCGTCGTGAAGGCGCGGATCAAACGTGTGCTCAGTGCAGCCGGCTGATCCGTGGCGCGCAACCTGCACATCGGATGACGACGGCATCGAGTACCGTGGCGCAAGCGATGTCGCATCGTCCCATGATCAACGCATTGTGCCGCTGGTTTGAGCGCGAAGCCCGCGATCTGCCGTGGCGCAAGCGTCGCCTGCGAAACGGCTACGCGGCGCTGGTGGCCGAGACGATGCTGCAGCAGACGCAGGTGTCCCGCGTGGTCGATCGCTTCCAGCGGTTCATGCAGTCATTCCCCGATGTCGCATCGCTGGCCGCGGCAGACGAACAGGTGGTTCTCTCTCTGTGGCAGGGACTTGGGTACTACCGTCGCGCTCGCAATCTGCACGCGGCGTCGAAGATGATCGTGCGCGAATTCGCCGGCCGCGTGCCGGGCAACACTCGCGACCTGAGGCGCCTGCCGGGCGTCGGACAGTACACGGCCGGAGCGGTCGCGTCGCTCGTCTTCGGGCAGGCCGAACCGATCGTCGATGGAAACATCAAGCGCGTAATGGCGCGATTGTTTGTCGGACGGCGAGGGCCTCGCAAGCGGCAACAGGCGTCTGATCGCGCGCATGGCGACCGGACGTGGACTCTCGCTCACGAACTCGTCGCGCAGGCGGATCGCCCGGGCGTGTTCAACGAAGCCCTCATGGAACTTGGCGCGACGGTGTGCCTGCCACAGCCTGCCAGTCCGCGGTGCGATGTCTGCCCGCTGGCGCGATGGTGCGAGGCGCGGAAGGCCGGGCTACAGCAGACGATCCCAGCGCCTCGCCTTCGCCGCGCGCCGCGAGCGGTCCATCATCATGCTGTGGTCATCACACGGCCGGGCGGGCGGCACATTCTTCTCGAGCAGCGGCCAACCGGCGGGATGTGGGGCGGGCTGTGGCAGGCGCCAACCTTTGAGGCGACGCGGCGCGCCAGTTTTGATCGCATTGCGCACGGATTGCCGCAGGACGCGAGCGCCACGCTGCGCCGCTGCGGCGAGTTCGTGCACAAGACCACGCATCGGCTGATCCGCTTTCACGTGTATCGGGCCATCTCGCGTTCGCGGCGGGGCCGGTGGCTCGCGTCCGCCGCCTTACAGCAGTTGCCGATGAGCAGTGCCCAGCGCCGGGTGCTCGCGATCGCCCTTGACGACCAAACACCTGGCATCGGCAAGGTCGGAGCGTCGAGGAAATGCGGTGTCCGCGCAGAATCGGCCGGCCTCTGGCGTACTTCCGGGGGCGCGGCGAAAAGGGTTCAAGCCGGGAAAAGAGAGCAGTCTGGATGGGCCGGAACCGGCATTGCGGCGACGTGCAGGAAAACCGCCGCGCCGGCCGGCTCGCTATGCGGTAGGATGAGGATTGCAAAGCCGGCAAGGGTGCAGGAACCTGTTTGCCGCTGATCCGTATTCTCGGGGTCAGGAATGAGGGTGATCAGAACTGGGGAGGCGCAGTCTGGGTCGGGCCAAGAGCAGTTGTCAGCACACAGGAAGACCAGAAACAGGTCGTCACCGCGCCTCGACAAGCACAAACGGAGCGCGGAAGCCACCGCTACTCAAGGAAGGAGCCTGAAGATCATGCTTCGAAGTCGAGCATCGCGCAACTTGGTGGTCGGGGCGAGTTTGGTCGCGGCCACATTCTCAATGCATCAGTCGCTTGTCCTGGCGCAGGACGCACCCCCGCCCAAGATCGCTGAGTTGCCGCTGGTCGTGATTCCCGCCGACAACGCTCCGGAGCCGATCGTCGTTGACGGCCTCAAGTTCAATTCCTGGGCCGAGTATCTGGCATCGGACTACTACCGGCGCGTCGGCTGGCTGCGCAAGTGCGGCTTCACCCCGGGACCGTTCGCAAACAACCCCATCGATGGTGGTGGCATCGCCGGCGGCAGCGTGGCTGATTGTTCGTCCGTCAACACCAATCCAGGCGGCGCACCGATCTACGCCCCCACGGCGGTCAAATTCCGGATTCCCGTTCTTGCTCACATCATCACCAACGGAGCGACGGGCAATCTGAGCGATTCGCAGGTGCAGGCCAATATCATCCGAATGAACGCTGACTACAAGGTCTTCGGCACGACACCCATTGGCGGACCGCCCACCGGGCCAAACTCGCAGATCGAATTCTTCCTTTCTGACGACTTCCCCACGGCTCTCGCAGGCGGCACGACCACGGCCCCTGGGATCTACCGCTACAACAATGCCACGTGGTATGCCGATGGCGGCGCGTACTACAACTCGATTGGCCGTGACGGCAACAACTACTTCAACTTCTACACCAACTCAGCGGGCGGTGGCGGCGTCCTTGGATACACGACTTCGACGCCACCCATTGGCGGAGCGACCACCATTGGCAGCTTGGCCGATCGTGTTGTGATTCTCTACCAAACCATCGGCGACCCGTGCGGTTTCGGCGGCCCTTACTGCAACGGCCGCACCCTCACGCACGAAGTCGGGCACTATTTCGGACTGTTCCACCCGTGGGATTTCAGCTGCGATACCGGTTCCTGCTCCACAACCGGCGATCGGGTGTGCGACACCAACCAGACGAACGGCCCGGCATTCTCCTGCTCGGCGCATAACTCGTGCCCGGACGGCTCCGACGACGTGCGGCTGTACATGGATTATCACGACGACGTGTGCATGGATCACTTCACCACGCAGCAGGTCAACCGAATGCGCTGCGTGATCGACAACTGGCGCGTGAGCCTCCCGATTCGCATCAATCTCTTCACCGGCAACTTCACGGCAACGCCGAATACGCTGACCGTTGCGACGAACGTCAATGGCACGACGCTGTGCGACAACGAGACGCAACTGGGCCGCAGCGATGGCGCCGGTGATAGCACGGGTGCCTATACCGGATCGCCCGGCCTCGCCGAGGCGGGAGACGAGGTTGCGTACAAGATCGTGCATCCTGGCGGTGATCTCAAGCTGAGTTTGACGGGCCTTGCGAGCGACTTGGATCTGTTTCTCCTTGGCGCTGCGGGGACTCCGGCGTCGGCGATTGGGCGCTCAACGCTCGCAGGCAGTTCGAGCGAGCTGGTGATGGCCGGGGCCCTGGCCCCCGGCACGTACTACGCGATCGTTGATACCTTCGCGATCAGCAGCCATAGCGTCTATGGAAGCCCCTTCACCATTCGATACAGTCGCTGCATCGCGGACATCGACAACAACAACACGGTCGACGTCAACGACCTTCTGTGGGTGATCAGCACCTGGGGCCCGTGCCCGACTGCATGCTCGCCGCGCTGTACGGCAGATCTCGCGCCCCCCGCCACCGGCGACTGCACCATCGATGTAAACGACCTCCTGGCCGTCATCAGCACGTGGGGTGCATGCCCCTAGTGTGCATCTGGTGCGGCTGCTCAGGTTTGATTCGTAAATTGCCCAGATTCCCGTTCGGGCCGCTTCGTCCTGCGACATGATGCTTCTGCAGGCCTTGCATGGCCATAGCCGGAATCTGTGCTAGACTACGCTGGTGCCCTGCGGCGACGCCCCGCCGTGGGCAGGATGATCGCCGCTTTCCCGCTTTCCCGCTCTCCCAGCCAGACCATCCCAGATCTCGCCCCATCGATGCGTCACGCCGCCCATGCGCCGGTCTCGCATCGCCCATCCGTGGCGGGCCTCTCGGCTCGCTGAAGGAACATCCAGACATTGAAGGAGAATCGCACTTGAAACGTACGCTCATGCTTGCAACGACGCTCGCAGGCGCAGTAGGGGCTGCGCTGTGCATTCACACATCACACGCACTCGCCCGGGATCGGCCCGGCAGCCGACCCGAATCATCGGGGCCCGTTACTCCATCCGATGATGGCGGCACAGCCGGCGGCTTTCCCGACGTCATCGTCAGCAGCATGGCGTCCGAGATGACGAATTACGCGCCGGTGGGCACCGTCGGCGCTTTCAGCATGCGAAGCGTGTCGTGCAATATCGGCACGACGGATGCGATCTGGTTTGCCGGCAGTGCAAACCATCCGGTCATCCCGCAGAACTTCTATCGATTGAAGGGTGGACGCTTCGAGCAGATCGGAATGTCGTGGCTCAAGCACGGCTTCTGCGCGGCGGATGCGCCCTCCTGTCCCGGCGGCACCTATGCCGGTAACGGGTCCTGCGACTGGCTCGGTCTGTTTGCCACGGATACCTATATCTCCTCCCGCAACGGAACGCAGGTCTACCTCGGACCGCGCTCCGAAGTGAATGCGTGGACGGGCGCTTACCCCTACCCCTACATCCTCAACTGGAACACCACGGGTAGCTCGATCTTCAAGCGCCTTCAGTTCAACGTCGCCGATGTGGACCCGAGTTTGAATGCCGGCGCTCTGTACTACGGTGAAGTCCAGTACGTCTGCACGGACGAGTTGCCTGCGCAGCGCTACAACAACGTGTCGTACAAGCAGTTGCTTGTCGGCACGCCCATTGGCGTTTCCTGGAATATCGTTCCGACCGGAGGCACGATCACGCAACAGCCGGCAATCAACGCCTGGCGCGCGGTTGATCCGAGCGTCGTGCTCACCAACATCGATGTGCCAAATGACGGGCGTCTCATTCTCGGTTCGAAGGTCACCGACCTCGGCGGCGGACAGTGGAGCTACGAATACGCCTTGTACAACATGAACTGCGATCGCGGCGTGCAGTCGTTCGGCATTCCCTTCGAATCGTCCGTCGGAATCGCCAACATTGGCTTCCACGATGCCTTCTACCACAGCGGCGAGGCGTATTCGTCGGTTGATTGGGCGACATCCGTCGGCGTCAACGGCGTGATGAGCTGGGAGACGCAGTCGTACGCGTCCAATCCCAACGCCAATGCCCTGCGCTGGAGCACGCTGTACAACTTCCGGTTCACCGCCGCCGCGCCGCCTCGCTGCACGACCGCGACCATCGGCCTGTTCAAGCCAGGTGCGACACCCTCGGTCACCGTCATGGTGCCGGGCCCCGCAGGCTGCCTGGGCGACATCGCGCCGGTCGGTCTGGGTAACGGATCGGTCGACGTCAACGATCTGCTCGAAATCATCACGCGCTGGGGCCCGTGCACGCCCAGCACGACCACCTGCGGATGTGCCGCTGATGTTGCTCCCGATGGCGGCAACGACACCGTGGACGTGAACGACCTGCTCAAGGTCATCTCCACCTGGGGCGCCTGCCCGTAAGATCTCGGTACCCCGATCGGCTTCTGTGATTCTCCACGACCCCCGGCGACCTGCCGGGGGTCGTTTCATTCCGCTCATCTTCCGGATGCGGTCCGCGCGCGCCTGGCCTTCGCATACGGCCGCAGGGCCAGCAGCGATGCAATAGCCAGCAGACACAAGGCGGCAATGACGACGCCGCCGTCAGGCCCCAGTGGAGTCTGCTCGAATCGGTTCGCGAAGCGCTCGCCCAGCAGTCCCGCTGCCGGGCCGGCCGTGTAGCCCAGTCCAATCATCGCCTCGAACTTGCCGCTGGCTTCGACTTCCGCCGCGCCCACAGTCATCGCGTAGTACAGGGTCGCGAAGTACACGATCGCCATCCCCGTGCCGATGCACGCCAGCCCCGCGATCAGCATCGGCAGCGAACTCGATGTCACGATGAGCACGAAGCCTGACGCCATGCCCAGGCCGCCAAGCAGCAGCGTGCCCCAGCGGCCGTGCCAGAATCCGGCCCGCCACATGATCGCCACGACGACCACTCTCGCCGCGGTCCAGACCGCCGCGACCGGCGTCTGGTGCTCGGCTGCCACGCTCACGCGCTCGCACAGGAACGGCAGCAGCGGCGACATCGCCGAATTCAGCACGTAACTGGCCAGCAGCAGCATGCGGGCCGATCGCAGCAGGTGCGGGTACTCGCGCCGATCGACGCCGTCGTCTTCGTCCGCGCTGCCATGGGCCGCGGGATGCGGGCTGAACCACGCCAGCGTCACCAGGCTCAGGCCGAACACCGCCGAAGTACCGGCCAGCGACCAGCGCGCATGCTCGGCGACGAACGGCGCCATCAGCAGCAGACTTGCCAGCACTGCACTGGTCCATGTGATGTTCCACAGCCCCAGGGCGTTGCGCATGGCGCGGCCGTGCTTGCCGGCAGTCGCATAGCTCTCGACGATCGGCCACAGCCACGACATGACGATGTTGATCGCAATCGCGACTGACCAGAGCATCCAGCCGGAGCGCGAGACCATGAGCGTCAGGCTCGCGGCGATGGAGATGACAAGGATGATCGCCAGCACCGCGCGGTGCGAAAGGCGCTGCTCGACCGCGCGCAGACCCGCACCTGTGCTCAACGCGCCGATGACGTAAGTGAGGCCCATCGACAGGTACAGCAACAGCGTCTGCCGCTTGCCGAAGCCGTAGTCGTGGCGCGCGATGAAGGGAATGCCCGCCCAGACCACACCCGTGCCGATCGAACACAGAAACGTCAGCCCGCACACCGCCGCCATGGGGGTGCGTGTTGACAGGTCGGATGCGGGGAGTTTTTTGGCTGACGGGCGTGCGGCCGGCATGAAGCGGAGATCGTAGGTGCCAGCCGCATCATGTGCCGGTCAACACCATCGCCCCGTCGCGAGTTGGGTAAATGCGACGGGGCGCAGGTGCTGTGAGATTTGAATGCGGCAAGCGACGCCGCGCATCACGGCTTCGGCTGGCTTGGCTCGCTCGGCTTGGGCTCTGATTGCTGCGGCGCGGGATCGGATGACGGCTGCGGTTGCGCCTCGCTCTCCTTCGGCTTCTCCGCTTCGCTTAGCGCTTGCTGCGCGGCAGCCGCGGCCTCCGCTGCTCGCGCCTGTCCCGCCAACGCGCGCATGCGAATGATCGCCGGCAACGTATCTGAGTTGACCACCGCCGCTTCCCTCCTCTTCAGCGTTAGGGCATCCACCGCGGCGGCGCGCGTCGCCAACGCATCGAGCAGGCGAAGATGATCACCGGCCTTGCGGCGCACCACCACATGCTCCGTGGTGACCACTGGCTCCGCGCGCACCTCAATCGTCGGCGTGATGGTCAGTGACAATTGGGCAGGCTCGCGCTGGAGCAGCCAGACGCCAGGCTGTTCGACGGCTGGTTTGATCAGAACCTCGTGGGCCTCGGGCGCGACCCACGGCATGAGTCCCAGCAGGTTGAAGGGATACGCGAGTTTCGCCGCCTGCACCAGGCCGTCGGACGGCATGTGCTCGGGATCGATCTCGATGGTGGGCTTGAGCGCGAGTTCGAGCACGAGCCGATCAGCGGTAATGAAGCAATCCTCGTTGATGACCCTCACATCGCCGGTGGCTTCCAGCGTGAGCGCGCGCTGCCAGGTAACCGTGGCCAGCTCCCGCGCCTGGGCCTGCTGCTGCTGCGCATCGGCGGCCTGTACGAGCGCCAACGCGTAGCGGCTCAGGAGCAGTTGATGGGATTCAGGTGAGGCCTGGTCGTTCCGATTCGCCGCGACCTCGAACCACGCGTAATCAGCGAGTTGTTCAGCCTCGAGGCGCCGCGCCTCGAGCAGTCTCAGTGCGCCGTCGTCGGGAGCGAGAGCCGGAGGCGGTTGTGAACCTGGCGGCGGCGCCTCGGCAGGCGGCTTCATTGCCAGCGCTGCGGATGTCGCGGCCAAGATCGCGAGCGCCGCGCCCCACGCCGCGCCGGCCAGGCGCGATGGCGCGCGCGACGCCTGTGTGTCGATCAATCGTGCGATTCGTTTCATGAGCGAACCTCCTTGGGAAGACAGTCCCAGGCGCGGCGAGCCGCTGCGCAGCGACTCGAGTTGCGCCAGCGCCCGGGCGTAGGCGATCGGGTTGCCGCACACGTCGGCGGCGAGATCATCGCAGCAGTACTCGCGCTCGATGCGCACCTGGCGCGACACCCACCACACCGCCGGGTGATAGAAAAGCATCGCTTCGAGGGCAGCCTGCATGAGATTGATGAGGAAATCCATGCGGCGGATGTGCGCCATCTCGTGCGCAAGAATGGCTTCGAGTTGCGCGGGCGTCAATCCGCTGAGCATCGACGCCGGCAGAAGGATCATGGG
>DATKJG010000320.1:0-4683 GCA_035543215.1 Phycisphaerales bacterium
GTGTTCGACCGCGGCGCTTCAGCCACCAATCGCGTTGAAGCGAAGGTGCTGGCCCAGGCCGTCATGAAGCACGCACGTGACTGGCCGAAGCTCTCGCTGGGAGTGGGGGCTTTCAGTGTGCAGCAGCGCGATGCGATCATCGATGAAATCGAAAGCCTGCGCCGGGCCGACCCGGGCGTCGAATCGTTCTTTGCCACCGATGTCGCCGAGCCGTTCTTCGTCAAGAATCTGGAGAACATCCAGGGCGATGAGCGCGATGTGATCTTCATCTCCGTCGGCTACGCGCGGGATGCGAAGGGTTCGCTCACGATGAACTTCGGCCCGCTGTCCAACGCCGGCGGCGAGCGGCGCCTGAACGTGCTGATCACGCGGGCCAAGACGCGCTGCGAGGTGTTCACATCCATCACCGCCGACGACATCGATCTCAACCGCGCCACGGGCAAGGGACCCGCGGCGTTCAAGGCTTTCCTCGCCTATGCCCAGCGTGGAGTGCTGGAGGGAATTGGCGCGGCAGCCGGGGCCGAGGCGCTCCAGCAGGTGCTGGCGAAATCGCTGCGCGACGCCGGATGGCAGGCTGATCTCAACGTCGGCGTCGCGGGGTTCTTCGTCGATCTCGCAGCGCGCAAGCCCGATGCGCCTGTGGGCGAGTATGCGCTGGGCATCGAGTACGACGGCCCGGACTACTCGGCTTCGCGATCCGCGCGCGATCGCGATCGCACGCAGCCGTTCGTGCTCTCCGACCGCGGTTGGCGGCTGCATCGCATCTGGAGCATGGATTTCCTCAACCGGCCAGATGAGCAGATTCGCAGGACGCTCGAGGCGCTCATGTCCGCGCAGTCGGAGCAGGGCGTCTCGAAGCCGACGCCGACCTCAGTGCCTGCTGCCGCGTTCAGTCGCGAGGAGTCGAGTCGCGCTCGAACCGCCAAGGACGATGAGGGCGCGATCGCGATTCCCTACAAGGAGGCGCGCTTCCGCGTGCCAGCATCGCGCGAGATTCCCGAATTGCCCATGGGCAAGTTGGCCGAGATCATCGCGAACATCGTCGAGATCGAGGGGCCGATTCATGGCGACGAGATCACCGAGCGGCTTCGCCACCTGTGGGACGCCGGCCGCGTCGGGGCGCGCATGGTTCGCGCCATCGATGCCGCGCTTGAATGGGCCGTGCGAACCAGGCTCATCTGGCGCGATGGCGAGTTCTATCTCAGGTCACCCGACAGTCCCGTCGCCGTGCGCGATCGTAGGGAGGTGGAGTCGTCATCGCTGCGTGATCCGGCAATGCTGCCTCCGGCCGAGATCCGTGTATGCGTGCAGCGGATGGTGCGAGCCAACTTCGGCGTGACGCGCGAGGAAATGATCACCGCGGCCGCGCGCACGCTGGGATTCAAAGCCACGACGCCCGGGCTACGCGAGACAATCGATAGCCAGGTTACTCACATGCTTGAGTCGACGACGCTGATCGAAGACAACGGCCGGCTGCGCGAGAAGGCATGATGACTCGTTCGCGCGTCCTTGCACTCGCCTTGACCGCCCCTCAAGGAGTCCGATGTGGAGTGTCGAATGGCGATGGGCGGGCTCGAACCGCCGACCTAGGGTTTATGAATCCCTCGCTCTAGCCAGCTGAGCTACATCGCCGTCGTTCTGCGAGCAGAGTGTACGCGCGCCGAGGCGCGAGCGTCAAAGGCATTCGAATGACGCGACGCTAGCGCGATGCCACGGCGCCGACGCCAGCCGACGCGCGCCTGCCGCCTTCATCGTCCTCGCCGAAAGGGCGCAGCCACCGCGGCGAGATCGTCTCGATGTGCATGTCGGGCTTGGCCCGCGCGATCGCCGCCGCGATCAGGCCCATGAACATCGGCTGTGGCCGCAGCGGACGGCTGGTCAGTTCAGGATGGAACTGGCCCGCGATGAAATACGGATGAACCTCCGGTGGCAGTTCGATCACCTGCATGATCGGATGCTGCGGGTGCCGGCCGCTGAAGCGCAGGCCGGCTGTGCTCAGTTTCTCGACGTACTCAGGATTGACCTCGAAGCGGTGGCGGAATCGTTCGCGCACAATCGTGCGGCCGTCGAAGAGGAATGACGCCAGCGAATCCTTCTGCAGCGCGACGTCCTGGCCGCCGAGGCGCATTGAGCCGCCCATGCCCTCGATGCGACGCTGCTCGGGCAGTTCGCAGATGACCGGGAAGGGCGTTTCGGCCTCGAACTCGGTCGAGTTTGCGTTGGCGAGCCCCGCAACGTTGCGTGCGAATTCGATGACCGCGACCTGCAGGCCAAGGCACAGGCCCAGGTAGGGGATACCGTGGCTGCGCACGTGCTGGACGCAGGCGATTTTGCCTTCGACGCCGCGCTCGCCGAAGCCGCCGGGGACGATGACCGCGTGCACATCGGGGCCGATGCGCTGCGCAACGTTGGCTGATGTGACGTCGGAGGTGTCGATCCAGCGCACATCGGTGCTGGCGGACAGATGCGTGGTGGCGTGCTCGATGGCCTTGTCCACGCTGGCGTAGGCATCGCGCAGCGCGGCATACTTGCCGAGGATGGCCAGGTTGATGCGATGCTTGCGCGTCGAGCGAATCTTGCCCGCGTATTCGTTCCATGCGGCCCGGGCGCGATCCTCATGCGCGCCATCGACGCGCTTGTGCAGGTCAAGGATCGACAGGACCTCGCGATCCAATCCCTCGTTGCGCATCGCCTCGGGAATGGTGTAGATCGAATCGCGATCGTGCATCGAGAACACGCGGTTCAGCGGCACGTTGCTGAACATCGACATCTTTTCCTTCACCGTCGCGCTCACCGGCTGGTGGGCCCGGCAGGCGATCAAGTGCGGCTGAATGCCGGCTTCCATGACGCGCTTGATGCCCAGTTGCGCCGCCTTGGATTTCTGCTCACCCAGGATCGGCGGCTCGATGATGTAGGTGAGCGCGACGAAGCACGTCGAGTTCGGGCCTTCCTCGAAGGCGAGTTCGCGCAGGGCCTCGATGTAGAAGCCGTTCTCGTAATCGCCGACCGTGCCGCCGACTTCGACGAAGACCACGTCGGCCGGCTTGCCGTCAGGTCCGCCAGTCATCGCCAGTTGCCGCAATCGACGTTTCACTTCGCCGGTGACGTGCGGGATCATCTGCACATCGCGGCCGAGGTAATCGCCGCGGCGTTCGCGTTCGAGAATCTCGGTGTAGATCTGGCCGGAGGTGCAGAAGTTCTGCCGGGAAAGGTCCTGATCGAGCATGCGCTCATAGGTGCCCAGGTCCATGTCGCACTCGGTGCCGTCCTCGAGCACGAACACCTCGCCGTGGCGATACGGATTGAGCGTGCCCGAATCGATGTTGAGGTAGCCCTCGAGTTTGATGGGTGCGACCGCGAGGCCCTTGTCCTTGAGCATCTTCGCCAGCGATGAACTGAAGATGCCCTTGCCCAGTCCCGACATCACGGTGCCCAAAACGACGACGTAACTATGCCGGCCCTTCTGGTAGCCCGGCGGAATCGGCGAGTAGAACTCGGTGGTGTCCTCGCTCTTGCCGAAACGCGACAACATCGACGTTGGCGCGTGCGAGGAAGTGCGGGGCGCGCCGGGGGGCGCAGGCTGACGCCGTGGTTCGATCGGGGAACCTTTTAGAGGGGGGGTCGGCGAGAGGGGCATAACGCATCGTACCGCGCCCGACGGCGCGATGGAAGGGCCGATTCATTGCTGATTCGGGATGTCTGCAAGACCGGCAGCCTCCAGCGACCGCGGCGGTATGTCGATACCTTCCAGTCGCCCTTCACACGCCCACGAATATGCCTACCTTGCGCCAGATTCAATCCGTCCTTTCGGTTCTCGCAGGTCTGACTTGCTTTGTCGTCGCCGCGGGCGCATCGGCGGGCGATTCCGGCCAGGGCGGCGAGACATGCGCGCAGGGCAAGCGCGAATTGGCGCTGCGATCAACGGCATTTGACGAGGCGACCGGCCGCGACCGCCGCAACTTTCCGCCGGACCTGAACGTCGACTTTCTGCACATGAAACTGCAGATGCGTTTCGAGGACCTGAATCAGAAGCGATTCACCGCCATCGAGACGCTGACGTTCGCTCCGATTGCCGTTGATGCACCGTCGCTGGCGCTGGACGCAGTCGGCCTGCAGATCAATTCGGTGAAGGTCAACGGTTCGGACGCGGCCAGCGAGACGCGCGTCGAATACACCCACGACGGCAAGCGGCTCGCGCTGCGATTCGACCCGCCGCTGCCGGCCGGCCAGAAGCGCGACCTCGTCATCGAGTACGTCTGCGATCATCCGACCGATGGCATGTTCTTCACGCCATCAGCTTCCGCATCCTCTGACATGCCCGAGTACTCAGCCGAAGTGCACACGCAGGGCGAGGCCGACACGAACCGCTGCTGGTTCGTGTGTCATGACTTTCCCAATGATCGCATGAGCACGGAACTGATCGTGGATGTGCCGGCGGGCTTCTCGGTGTGTAGCAACGGCAAGCTGCTGTCAAGCCTCACCAGCGGCGAACGGGCGGTCTGGCACTGGCTGCAGGAGAAGCCGCACGTTGCGTATCTGGTGACGCTTGTCATCGGCAAGTTCGACATCGTCGAGATCCCGCCATCCTCCAAATCTCACGTGCCCATGAAGGTGTGGGTGCCTGTCGGCCGCGGCGGCGACGTGCTGCAGACCTACGGCCGCACCGGCGAAATGATCGACATG
>DATKJG010000321.1:0-5212 GCA_035543215.1 Phycisphaerales bacterium
GCGACAATGACACATTCGGCGTGGGCTACTACTACGCCAGCATCCAAACCACGCGCATCAGCGACGTCCTCGGCCTCGAGGATCATGCGCACGGGTTCGAAGCCTATTACAACATCGCCATCACGCCGGCGGCGGATTTGACGTTCGACGCCCAGGTCGTCGAATCGCTTGTATCCAGTATCGACACCGCCATCATCCTGGGCGTGCGCCTGGGATTGACGTTCTGAAGTGACCATCGTTCAACAAGTTAGGAGCAAGCAGATGAGATGCACACTCGCCACCGTTGCCTGCCTCGGCGCCTGCCTGGGCGTTTAGTAATCCTCCGAAGCGCGGACCAATCTCGTGCTTCGGCTTCCTGGAAACCGCCACACTTCACGAAGGAGATTCAAGATGCGTTCACGATGGAACTGCGGACTGGCCTCCGCTGCGATTCTGCTCGCCGCCGGAGCTGGCGCGCTGGCGCAACAGCCCGCCCAAAACGGAAAACCCAACATCCTCGTCATCATGGGCGATGACATCGGCTGGTTCAATCCCAGTTGCTACAACTCCGGGATCATGGGTTATCGCACGCCCAACATCGACCGCATCGCGGCCGATGGCGCGCGCTTCACCGACTGGTACGGCCAGCAATCGTGCACCGCCGGCCGGGCCGCGTTCATCACCGGCCAATCTCCGATCCGCACCGGTCTGACCAAGGTCGGCCTGCCCGGCGCCGACATCGGCCTGAAGGCCGAAGACCCAAGCATCGCCGACTTCATGAAGAACCTCGGTTACGCCACCGGGCAGTTCGGCAAGAACCATCTTGGCGACAAGGACGAATTCCTGCCGACGATGCACGGCTTCGATGAGTTCTTCGGCAACCTGTATCACCTCAACGCCGAGGAGGAGCCGGAGAACCCCGACTATCCCAAGAGCCCGGAGTTCAGGAAGAAGTTCGGGCCGCGCGGCGTGCTCAAGTGCAAGGCCACGGCCGATGGCAAGCAGACCATCGAAGACACCGGCCCGCTGACGCGCAAGCGCATGGAGACCGTGGATGAGGAGTTCCTTGCCGCCGCGATCGATTTCATGGATCGCCAGCAAAAGGCGGGCAAGCCGTTCCTCTGCTACTTCAATTCCACGCGCATGCACATCTTCACGCATCTCAAGCCTGAGTCCGAAGGCAAGACCGGCCTTGGCCTCTATCCCGACGGCATGGTCGAGCACGACGGCATGGTCGGCCAGCTGCTGAAGAAGCTCGATGACATGGGCATCGCGAACAACACCATCGTCGTGTACACGACCGACAACGGCGCCGAGGCGTTCACCTGGCCCGACGGTGGCTCCACACCGTTCAGGGGCGAGAAGGCGACCAACTGGGAAGGTGCATTCCGCGTCCCCACGTGCATCCGCTGGCCGGGCGTGATCAAGCCGGGAACGATCATCAACGACATCTGCGCGCACGAGGACCTGGTTCCGACGTTCGCCGCTGCTGCTGGTGAAACCGATCTCGTCGAGAAGGTCAAGAGCGGCTACTCGACCTCGAGCGGCAAGAACTTTCGCGTCCATCTTGACGGCTACAACCTGATACCGTTCTTCAAGGGCGAAGTGAAGGAATCGCCGCGCAAGGAGTTCCTGTACTGGAGCGACGACGGCGACCTGATGGCCATCCGCGTCGGCAACTGGAAGGCCGCGTTCATGGAGCAGCACGCAGAGGTTGTCCCCAACACGCCGATCGGCGTCTGGCAAGGCCCGTTCACCAAGCTCCGCGCGCCGAACCTTTACAACCTCAGGACCGACCCGTTCGAGCGCAGCGGCGATTCGATCTACAAGGGCGATTGGCAGGCGAAGCGCTCGTTCCTTCTGGTCCCCGCCCAGGCCGCCGCGTCGCAGTGGCTCGAATCGTTCAAGGAGTTCCCGCCGCGCCAGAAGCCGGCCTCATTCAACCTCGATGAGGTGATGCGGAAGATGACGGAGGCCGCGGGCAGCAACCGATGATGGTCATGTGACAACCGTCCGGAGCGTGAGCTGACCCTCGCGCTTCGGAATTCCAATCGCGAAGAGAGCATACAGATCGTCGAGCTGAAGCAGTAGCGGCGAGCAGGTCACAGCGGGCGCGTCACATGGCAGCACAGAGCATGAAGAAGAAAGAAGGAAGGAGGCGGCTCCGCGTGCATGAGGTGCTGGATGTGCCGCTGCGGGAGGTGTCGGGTATCTGTCTGCGGCGGGCCCGCAGCGGCCAGATGTCGCTGATGGCCGTTGGCGATTGCGGCGCGAAGGTGGCCTGGATCGATCTGCCAAGGGGCGATGACGAATCGTCGGGCGAATGGCGAACTGCCGATGTCTCACGACTTCCGGGCTCTCGACTGCCTGCCGATGATCCCCAACTCGAAGCGATCTGCGCCGACGGGGCAGGACGGGTGCTGCTCCTGCAGGAGACGCCCGCGCGCGCCGAAGTGGTGGACGTCGAAGCCGCGCGCGTCATCGCATCCATATCGCTGGAGATTCACGGAGACACCGAGTTGGCGCGCTCATGGTGCGATCCGGAATGCTCCCACGGAGAGGGAGCGGTGCTTCTGCGGGGCGGGCATCTGCTCATCGCTAAGGAGAAGCATCCGGCAGCACTCATCGAGTTCGGGCCAAAGGGGGCTCGCTCGCAGGGCTTTGCGCGCGGTGACGCATTGGCAGACGGCGCTGCCTGGCCGATCAAGCAGGGCGAGCACCGATTCGTTGCACTCGCAGTCTGGCAGCCGGACAAGGCCCTGCGCAAGGTCTGCTCCGATTTCAGCGATCTGGAGATCGGCCCGGATGGCCGGCTTTACGTTTTGAGCGACAAGTCTGCAGCGATCGCGCGGCTTGAAGATCTCTCTCCCGGCGGCGGCGATGCGACGCTCGCCGCTTCATGGACGCTGGATGATGTAGGCGGCAAGCCTGAGGGCCTGTCGTTCTCGGCCGAGGGTCACGCCGTCATTGCTCTCGATAAAGACAAAAGAAAGAACAACCTCCTTGTGCTCGCGCCTGCCTTTGCGACGTGAAATGAGCAAGCCTCGTCGCGTCCAACTCAGCCGCTCGCGTTGCTGGCGCATGCCGGCCAACTCGGTGAAGGTCGATCGCACCACCAGATGGGGCAATCCGTTCAAGATCGGCTCGGCCGCGACGCATCCGACCACGGGCAGGCGCGTGCGAATCGACTCCAGCGTAACGTCAATCGCGCTGTACAAGGCGTGGCTGACGACGGCCCGGGGAAAGAAGATCGCGCGCGAGGCTCGTCATGCACTCAAAGGGCGCAACGTCGCCTGCTGGTGCAGGCCGGGCACGCCCTGCCATGGTGACGTGCTTCTGCGGCTGGTCAACGATGGCTGATGTCCGAACGCCAATGAAGGAAGTTACTGTCGTGGTTTTCAACGCAAAGAACATACTGGAGGTCTCATCATGGACACGCGGCGAATTGTCGTCACCTTTGTCGCGCTGCTGGCGGCTGCTGCCGTTCTGCCACTCGTCTCACTGCGCGCCCCGATCGCGGCCGACGATCCGCTTCCATCCTGGAACGAGACTGCCTCAAAGCAGGCGATCATGGATTTCGTCGCCAAAGTGACGAAGGAGGGCTCATCAGATTTCGTGAAACCTGCCGAGCGCATCGCCGTGTTCGACAACGACGGCACGCTGTGGTGCGAGCAACCCCTGTACTTCCAGGGGTTCTTCTGCATCGATCGCGTCAAGGCTCTCGCGCGGCAACACCCGGAATGGAAGGATCAGGAGCCGTTCAAGTCGGCCATCGCGGGCGATCTCAAGGGCGTAGGCGCGGCCGGCGCAAAAGGGTTGCATGACATGCTCGCCGCCACGCACGCCGGCATGACCACCGACGAGTTCAACGCGATCGTGAAGGACTGGCTCAAGACCGCGCGGCACCCCAAGTACAACCGCCCGTACACCGAGTGCATCTATCAGCCGATGCTGGAAGTCCTCGCATATCTACGCGCCAGCGGCTTCAAGACGTACATCGTCTCCGGCGGCGGCCTCGATTTCATGCGCGCCTTCGCGGAAGACGTTTACGGTATCCCGCCTGAGCAGATCATCGGCACCAGTGGCAAGACGCAACTCGAGATGCGCGATGGCGCACCGGTCATTGTCAAACTGCCCGAGTTGAGCTCGCTCGATGACAAGGAAGGCAAGCCGCTCAACATCGAACTGCACATTGGCCGGCGGCCGGTGATGTGCTTCGGCAACTCCGACGGCGACCTCCAGATGCTGCAATGGACCACCATCCCGCGCGGCAGCGCTGATCATTCGCCGCGCTTCGGCCTGATCGTGCGCCACACCGACGTCGAGCGCGAGTACGCATACGATCGCGATTCGCACGTCGGCAAACTCGACAAGGCACTCGATGAGGCCGAGCAGCGCGGCTGGACGGTTGTCAGCATGAAGGACGATTGGAAGACGATCTTCCCGGCTTCGACCGCGCAGGCCTCGGCCAACAGTGCGCCCTTGCAGTCACACTCCATCACCGGCACAGTCGCATACCGGGTGCGCATGGCGCTTCCGCCCGATGCCGTCGTGCATGTCAAGCTCGAGGATGTCTCGCGGGCCGATGCGCCCGCCACGGTCATCGCGGAGAAGCGCATCGCTACCGACGGCCGCCAGGTGCCCATTCCCTTCACGCTCGAATACGACCCGGCGAAGATCATCGCGAATCATCGCTACAACGTGCGCGCATCCATTGTCTCGGGCGACAAGACGCTCTTCACCACCACGCAGCAGTATCCGGTGCTGACCGTTGGCGGGCCGGGCGGCGACCGGGACCTGCGGATCATCGTCGAGCAATCGGGCGACGGCGCGCCAGGACGTTGATGCAGCTCGCCGGCGCATTCGTCGTCGCAACTTTGAATCACAGGACAATCCCGTAAGGCGAATTGCCGATTGCGCGCGATGCGTGCATCTTGCCTACGCGCTGCTGCGAATCGCCCGCGCATGTCGAAGGACTGAAGTCGCACCGCGCCCGCCTTACGCTGGGTCGGGCCGCGTGTGTCTCAATCCTTCGCTGACACGTTCCCCATTCATCACTCACGACGACGACAAAGGATCCCACGATGCCGAGCAATCAGGACAACCCACGGAGCACGAACCCCGCCCAGCAGCCGAGACGCGACAGCAATCCCGGCCAGGATGATCGCGAGCGCGGCGGCGAACGCTCCTCCTCCATGCCCGAGCGCGATCAGCAAGGCCAGTCCGCCGGCCA